>WBOU01000001.1:300000-525236 GCA_009268125.1 Chloroflexia bacterium SDU3-3
GCGACGCCGAGCTGTGCGCATCCGACCCGCTCTGCGCCGAGCACGAGCCGGGACTGCGCGGCACCACCGTGCACGCCGCCGCCTGCCACGCCTGCCTGTTTGCGCCCGAGACCTCGTGCGAGCGCGGCAACAAATACCTCGACCGCGCGGCGCTCATCCCAACAATGGAGCAGAGCACTATCGCCTTCTTCCCACCAGACCTTAAGATAGGTTTGCTCTAGCCCGGTGCGCATAGGGCCGCCTGATTCACACACGCTCATCTGTGCTACAATACTCCCGTTGGGATGGGGCATAGATCAGGATAGCAACATGAAAATCGGCTTCCAGCTCTACCTGCGCGATAGCGCCAAGGCGGTGGCGCTCTACCAGCGGGCCTTCGGCGCGACGCTGGGCCACCACGTCTACAGCCCGGACGGCACATTCATGCACGCCGAGCTGTACGTCGATGGTACACTGCTGCTGGCTGTGAGCGAGGCCAACAACACCCATGCCCAGCAGGACATGGCGCGCTACTCTGCGACCACCTACCCGGCGATGAACTTCTGCGTGACGCTGGAGAGCGAGCAGGCCGTCAGGCATGCCTACGCGGCGCTGGCCGAGGGTGCCAACATCCTCTACCCGCTGGGGCCGCTGCCATGGAGCGCGTGCTGCGCCAATGTGGTCGACCGCTTCGGGGTGTTCTGGTACCTGACGGTGTAGGGCAGGGGCATCGTGGGCAAAAGCCGCACACGCGATGGGGGTTATGAGCGCACACCAGCACACGCTGGCCCAAAGCCAGCGCTACCGCATCTACCACGAGTTTGAGGCGGTGTTTCTCGACACGCCCGACCGCAAGAGCATTGTCATCGGCGATTTCTACGGCGGCCCAACGGCGGCGATCATCGATCGCGACGAGCGGTGTTGCGAGGTCGTCGGCTGCGGCATCACGCTCTACTACCTGCGAAGCCCATTCCAGCCATACCAGATCGATGCGCGCTCGCCGCAGTGGGCCACATTTCACAGCGGTGCAACCGACACGCGTGGTGGGTGATCAGCCTTGAGCAGACCGGCCCTTGCCACGTGCGCTTTTCGCTCGACCCATATGGCGAGGTGGTGGGGACATACGAGCTACACACGCAGACTCAAACGATCAGCGCAATCGCAACAGCCCACCCAAACGCATTCTAAAGGCGCTATTCTATGCAGCAAAAGCCGCAACCTGATCAGAGTATGCTTCCCGCGCCCCGCAGCGCAACCGAGCTAGAGCGCCTACTGCGCCGTGAGCTTGAGATGGTCGCACAGCACCCCGAGCACACCCTCGACCCGCGTCGACGGCTGCTCATCTACGATGCGCTCGGGCCGACCTACGCATTCCCGAGTAGCCAGCAGCGGGCGGAGCAGATCCGGCAGGGGGCGCTCCTCCTCACACGAGGTGACCGCGTACGAGCGCGGGTCGCCCTGCTGGCAGCGCGGCGCGTCCTGCCGATCTGGGATAGCGAGATCGCGCAGTCGCCTGTCGCCACGCCCGCCGAGACCGAGCAGGATATCCGCTACATGCTGGAGATCATCACCCAATACGATCTGCCAGCGCCGATCCAGCCGCTGTTCCAAGCGCTGCTGCCAGAGCGGCCCCGGCCCGTGAACTACCAGCAGCTCCGCCTTCTGGCGCAAGCGCACCGAGCGCATCTGGAAGCTGCGCAGGCGCTCATGCTGCATGAGCTGATCGGCGGTGCCGTCCAGGCGCAGGCCGCGCAGGCCGACAGGCAGCTTCGCATCCCACTCGACCCGCACCTGACTGCGCGGCGGCTCATCGCTGGACGCACCTTTTTGGAGCATTCCGCACCGAGCTGCCGCAGTATGCCTGCGATCTGGCCGAGGCTGTGCTACGGGAGGATGCTGCCCCCAGCGCGAGTATGGAGGAGAGCGGCACATTTCAGGAGGCTCTCGGGAATACGTTCGGGTGGGATGAGGAGATCTCCACACGCGCGCTGGATAGCGCGGCGGCGGCGGGCGAGGCGCTGCGCCAGGCCTTGGGCTTCCACCCGTTCTCTGGCATCGGCGCGGCGGCGACGCCTGCGGCCCGCGCCAGCGCAGGCGAGATCGCGCTATCAGACGAGGGGATCTCCTTCTCCCTCAGCCCGCAGCGCCAGCTCCGCTTCTGGGCGTGGTGGCTGACCGAGGCCATCCCCCAGGCGTGGGCGGCTGAGGCGCTGGCCGAGGATGCCGCCATGCCGACGGTGGCTTTTATCCAAACCGTGCGAGCCTTGCCCCCAGCCTCAACAACATACGCTTGACACCGATAGTACGATAGGGACATCTGCCCAACGAGCAAAGTAGCACAGCAATACCATACAAGCATCATTCACCGCGCCCAGCGCACTGACGCCGCAGGGCGACCGCCTGCTGTGGCACCCGCCAACAGAGCTGTGATCGATAGGCGCATCGCCGCCAGCATATGAAGGAGCGCCGCCCTGGCATGGACCGAATTTCCGCTGACGCCCGATGAGCGAGAGGAGATGGCCGAGCTGATCGCCGAAGGGCTGACAACCCTGCATGTCGAGGCATCAGCCGCGCCGCTGGCGATCGTCGAGGCGATCAGCGCGCACGTGGATGGGCAGCGCAGCGCCGCCCAGGCCGACGAGGACGACTACGCCCTGTTCATCCTGAACAGATGTCACTTTTTTGTGCGGGGCTTCTCGATGCGGCACATGACGAGAGAACACGTGCCAAGCTATGCACCACATGAGAGATTGAGAATCTCATCCACCCGGCCCATGCGGCGAAGGTGCTGCTCACGCAAACTGGCCATATGCACGAACGATAGCAGCCTGATTTCCAGCGCGGGAACGCCCAAAATTGGGGGTTCGAAGGGGGCATCGCCCTCACATGGTGTCACTTTCATGAGCGCGGCATTGGAAAGCAGCACAGGACGCAAAACCGCGTGCCGGACCATGCACAGCAACCATCGCATGCAAACCAACCTCAAAACAAGCACCGCCCAGCCCTACCCACTCGGCCCATGCGGCGAAGGTGCCACTTATGTTTTGATGGCCATATGCACGAACGATAGCAGCCTGTTTGCAGCACAGGAACGCTCAAAATTGGGGGTCGAAGGGGGCATCGCCCCCTCGCGGGGTCGCTAGGGGCTGGCCCCTAGCCGCCGCCCGCGCAGGGCACACACCCACCGAACAACAACCACCATCACCATCGAAGCCGCAGCCGGTCGCCCCAACCGCGCAACGCTGCAAGCATTGCCTACGGTCGGCCCGGCCCGAAAGCGCCCATGCGAGGCGCTCTCCCCCCAGGCGCTAGGGCTTATCGTGCATCGTGATGACATAGCCATCAAGATCCTTGAAGCGGAAGGTCATGCCAAACGGGCCAGGCGCTGGCTCATCCAGCAGCTCCACACCGTGCGCCTTGAGCCGCGCATACAGCTCGGGCGCGCTGTCGCAGCGGAACCAGAGCGCCACACCGTGGCCCAGCGGGGCGTTGCCGAGCGGCCCCTGCGGCACGCGCACGGCGAACGGCACCGGCGATGTCTGGAACAGCACCGCGCCGGGCGGCGACTGCGGCGCGCGCTGAAGCCCCACCACCTCGCTGTAGAAGGCGGCGGCGCGGTCGAGGTCGGGCACGTTCAGCGCGAGAAAATCGGGGCCGTGGATGGTTGTCATCGCTCTCTCCTCGTGATATCATATCAGCACACTGATACTATAGTATAAGCATGCTGATATGTCAAGGGCGGCACCTATGACGACCAATGGAATGAGCCATGAGCTAGGCTACCTGATCAAGGAGGCCCAGCAGACGATCCGAAACAAGATGGACAAAGACCTCGCGGAGCTTGGGCTGACCACGCCGCAGTACTCGGTGCTCTCCGAGCTAGAAGAGTTCCCCGGCCTCTCCAGCGCCGATCTGGCGCGCAAGAGCTTTGTGACGCCGCAGACCATGAACCTGATCGTGCAGAAGCTGGAGGAGCGCCAGCTGGTGCGGCGCTACGAGTCCAAGACCCACGGCAAGATCATTAGCACCGAGATCACCGCCGAGGGTGCCGAGCTGCTGGCCCTGGCGCACCAGCGGGTGCGCGAGGTGCAGGCGCAGATCTTCGGCAGCCTCTCGGCGGGCGAGGTAGCCACGCTCTCCAGCCTGCTGAAGAAGCTGCGGGGGCGCGGCTGAATAGCCGTTGGGCAACACCATGAACTACCTAGCCCACCTGCTGCTCTCGCCCGACGACGACCTGGTGCGCCTGGGCAACCTCTCCGGCGACTTCCTGCGGGGCGTCGACGAGGCCGCGCTGCCCGCCGCGCTGCGGCGCGGCCTGGCCCTGCACCGCGAGATCGACCGCTTCACCGACGCGCACCCCGTGGTGGCCGCAAGCCGCGCGCGGGTGCGCCCGCCGCACCCGCGCTTCGCGGGCGTGCGGGTCGACGTGTTCTACGACCACCTGCTGGCCTGCCGCTGGGAGGAGTACGCGCCCGTGCCGCTGGCCGCATTCACCCGCGCCGCCGAGGCCACGCTGGCCCAGCACCACGCGCTGCTGCCGCCCGCGCTCCAGCAGATCGCCCCGGCCATGGCCACCGAGGGCTGGCTCGGCTCGTACCAGACAATGGCGGGCGTCGAGCGGGCGCTCGGGCGCATCCAGGCGCGCATGCGCCGCCCCGCCGATCTGGCCGCCGCCGCCCACGAGCTGCGCGACCAGCGCGCCGCGTTCGAGCGCGATTTCCAGCGCTTCTTCCCCGCGCTACAGCGCCACATGGCCCAGCGCTGGGCGCAGGGGGGCGCTACATCCGGCGAGACATGCCATATATAGAACCAAAAGCATCGCTGCCAAACATAGATTATTAGGCAAGCAGCCTAACCATCGCTCGGCAGATCGACGAGCTTCCCCAGCGCGTGTTCGACATGCTCCTGTGGCACATGGTCGATGCCGATGACGCGCAGGCGAGGGCCATCGTGGCTCTGGGGCATCCGTGCATCCTGCTGGTACACAGAGAGCAGCTCGATGATCGGCTGGGGAGCGGGCAGCGCTTCAGGACGCCGCTCCCCAGCCTGCCCGAGCCGGTGTGGTACATCATCCTGCCGTTCCTAGACGATGAGCTAGAGCTGCTGATCAGCACCATCGCGCGGCGGCTTGGGATCTAGCACGCGCTTGGCCAGGAGGGCTGGCGCAGGACATCAGCCCGAGGACGCTGGCCGAAAAGCTGCACCAGCTGGAGGAGCAGGGCCTAGTGCAGCGCAATCTACCCCGAGGTGCACCCGCGCGTGGAGCACGCCCTCACCGAGCATGGCCGCACGCCCCAGCCGATCTTCAAGGCCATGCGCGACTGAGCAGACGCTGGATGGATGCGGGCGGAGCCTAACGCTGCGGCTGGGCGAGCGGCTCCGGCACCACATCCTCGTTGAGCCACGTATGAATGAGCGTGGTGGTGAGGTAGAGCAGGCCGATACTGCCCCAGATACCAGCCAGCACGCCCTCGCCGCTGCCCGAGGCGCTGGCGTAGACCATCACGGTCAGCGGCCAGCGCGCGAAGCCAAGCAGCGCATAGATAATGCCACGCAGCCTATCGGCGGGGGCGACCGCCGCCATGCCAAACACGGGCACGAGCAGCACCATCTGCGGCAGCGTAACCAGAAACGGGTGCGCCACAGGCAGGCCCGATGCGGCCACAATCAGGCCGATCAGCAGCGTGTTCACCAGCGGCTCCCAGAGCATCAGCGCCAGCAGGTACAGCAGCTTGGATCGCCCAGGCTCGCGGGCCGCCCTTCCGCCAAGGCGGTGTGCGATCACCGCCGCATAGATAACAACCCCAATAGAAACCAGTGGAATTAACAGCAACATAGTGTGCCTCTTTGATTTGATATGATCTGGTAGCGCTCGCAGGCATATCGTAGCCAGCACAAGCTGCCAAAATCAGGGGTAAAGCTGCCAGCTACTGCCAGTATCGACACATATTCAGGCGCAACAGCAGCAGCCGATGACAACCTGCACAAACGCACTCCAAGTATGCTACAATCCCGCCGCAGCGCCTTCCCGCACGGGTAGGCCACACAAGAAAGCGAGGGCCGCATGTCCACACTCCACGCCGAGCGACACCTGCCCACGGGGCAGCTCGTCCAGGTGCGCCTGGGCAACCTGACCGAGGAGGACACCGACGCCATCGTCAACGCCGCAAACGAGCTGCTGCTCAACGGCGCGGGCGTGGCCGGGGCCATCCTGCGGCGCGGCGGCGACATCATCCAGGATGAGTGCGACGCCTACACCGAGGCCCACGGCCCCGTGCCGACCGGGCGGGCGGTGGCCACCGGCGCGGGCGCGCTGGCGGCGCGCTACGTCATCCACGCCGTCGGCCCGATCTGGGACGGTGGCCAGCGCCACGAGCCGGAGCTGCTGCGCTCGGCCATCCGCAGCAGCCTGGAGATCGCCAGCGAGCTGGGGTTGGCCAGCGTGGCCTTCCCGGCCATCTCCAGCGGCATCTTCGGCTTCCCCAAGGGCCAGTGCGCCCAGGTATTTCTGGAGACGCTACCGGCGTTCTTCGCCGAGCAGCCGGGCAGCAGCGTGCGCGAAGTGCGCCTGACCAACATCGACCAGGAGACCACCGAGATCTTCGCACAGGCGCTGCGGGCGCTAGAATGAACGCACAAGCACAATCTCAGGAAGAAGACGGTATCTATGGCACATAACGATCCGCGCTCGCGCGTCTTGGAAAACTATGTCCGCTGGATGGGAGAGCCAGAAGAGGTATTCGCTCCTGATGAGCTGCCGCCGCACCTCTCGCCCAAACTCGGCGTGCTGCGCTACCCCCACGAGCACTTCTCGGTCTACTGCACCGCAGGCGCAAGCATGGCGATTCTGCCGCACTCAAAAGAGGTCTATGGGGACAATCGTGGGGTGCGCTTCGAGTATCTTTTTCACGGCCCCAATCAGCAGCACCAGCGCATCTGCGAACTGCTGATCATGCTGGCAAGCTACCCCTACACCCAGCACATCATCTACGATTCTGGGTTCATCATCCCTATTGGCACTCCTGTGGCACCTCACTCCAACCTTCGCTATCTCTACCTCACCTACCCCTATCAAGATGACCCGCATATCTTCACCGACACACCGTTTGGCCAGATCTCAACCCCGGATCTGCTCATTCAGACTTGGTGGGCGTTCCCCATCTCGCATGAAGAGGCGCTCTTTGTACGCAGCCATGGGCCTACAGCCTTCGATCAGCAGTGCTACCAGCGGCTGAGCCAGCAGTATGATATCTACAACTTCACACGCCCATCGCTCCTTAGCGAACGATAGCTACAAGAATCATCACAAAAAAGAAGGTTAACAGTGGACCACGAGACGATCATCCAGGGCCAGCTTGACGCGTACAATGCGAAGGACATCGAGCGCTTTATGTCATATTGGGATGCGGATGCAGAGTACTACGCCCACCCCAACGACCTGCTGGCCAAGGGCGCAGATGCCATCCGGCAGCGCCACATCGCGCGCTTCCAAGAGCCGGACCTCTTTGGGCAGCTTGAGCGCCGCGATGTGCTGGGCGGCTTCGTCATCGACCACGAGCTGGTGACGCGCAATTTCCCCGGGGGCAAGGCCCAGGTCAAGGTGGTGGCCATCTACGAGCTGCGCCACGGCAAGATCGCACGGGCCTGGTTTATTGTGGGCGCACCGACGCCGGTGGAGTAAGCGCGCCGCGCCGCACCCTTACGACCGCCTAACTAATATCGGTCAAAGCATTGACAGACATCTTCGGCTTTGCTACACTCGCACCGCATACCCAACCAACGAGGCGCGATCTTCCCCCAAGAACTGGCCAACCGCCCAGCAGAAGACATCAACAGCACAAAGGCCGCCGATGACCCAAGCACAGCGATCAACCTATCTTCAAGACGGCATTGAGTGGGTGCATGTGAAGCCCGCCACGCCAAAGTTCGCCCGCCCGCTCCTCTTCCAGCACGGCATGTGGCACGGTGCGTGGTGCTGGGACTACTGGCAGCAGCTCTTCGCCGAGTGGGGCTGGGAATCGTACGCCATCAGCCTGCCGGGGCACGGCGGCGCGCCCCGCCAGCGGCCAGCGCGCTGGTGCACGCTGGGCTACTACCTGGGCTTCCTGGCCAGCGCCATCGAGCGGCTGCCAACACCGCCGATCCTGTTCGCGCACAGCATGGGCGGGGCGCTGGCGCAGTGGTATCTCAAATACCATGGCGACCTGCCTGCTGCGGTGATGGTGGCCCCGTGGCCATCGCATATGCTGCTTCCGGCCTTCTGGGGGGCGCTCAGGCGCGACCCGCTCGGCGGGCTGATCAACCAGATCACGCTCACATCCAACGGCAGCATCCGCACCCCGGCCAGCGCGGCCTCGCTGCTGATCACCAAGGGCGCACGCTACACCCCCGAGGAGCTACACCGCCAGCTCAGCCCCGAGTCGGGCATCATCCTCTACCAGCACAACCCGCCGTTCTGGTCGCCGCCGCGCCAGGTGCACACGCCCATGCTGTGGTGCGCTGGCGCAGACGATGCGGTCATCCCCGAGCCGATGGAGCGGCGCTCTGCCGCGCACTATGGCGCGGAGTACCTGCGCATCCCCAGCGCCGGCCACAACCTGATGATGGAGCACAACGCCCTGGAGACGGCCCAGAGCATCCAGGCGTGGCTCGCCGAGCGTGATTGGTCAGCCGACTAAGAGCACAAGCAATAAATGCGTTAGTTGAACCAATGGCTAATACCGAAAAGGTCTGTGCGCTTCCCATCCCATAGCTTGACCTTGCCACCGAATATGCAACCGCCAGATGATGTGGCACTCTCGCCAACGATGCGATCATCGCTGTAGGGGCGGGCCTCGTGTCCGCCCACGCCGCATTTCATCGCGTTCATCGCAGGGGCGTTCGATGTTTGCGATGAGATGCGGCGCGGAGAGCATCGGAACGCGCCGAAATCATCTCGTTCCTTGAAGTCTTAGTGCTAAAACGTGCTGCCGAACAAGAGTGCATCGGCCCAACAGCCCGAGGTAGCGCGATCTTGACAACCGTCCACTTGGACGGTACACTCCTCCATACCGTCCACTTGGACGGTATGGAGGAACTCTATGACCAAAAAAGCACCCGAGGAGACGCGCGCCAAGCTCATCCAGGCCGCCGTCGCTATTATTGTTGGGCAGGGCGTGGCGCAGCTCAGCCTCAGCGCGGTGGCCCAGGCCGCCCAGGTGAGCAAGGGCGGGCTACTGCACCACTTCCCCACCAAAGAAGCCCTGCTCAACGGCATCGACGACCGCTCGACCCAGATCTGGCGGCAGCGCCTCGACGAGGCCCTGGCCAAGGAGCCGGAGGGCCAGCCGGGCCGCTGGTCGCGAGCCTACATCCACGCCTGCTTCGAGCGCGACCCCGAAGAGCAAGAGCTGCTGCGAGCCATCGCGCGCATCATGAGCATCTACCCACCGCTGATCGAGCGCTGGCGCACTATCTACGACCAGATGTGGGCCGAAGTCGGCGACGACGGGCTGCCCCCAGGCCGCGCGCTCAGCATCCAGGCCGCCTGCGACGGTATCTGGATCGGCGATCTGATCGAGGTAGCCGTCATCCCCGCATCGCAGCTCGCCGCCGTGCGCGCCGACCTCATGAGGCTCAGCTATGTCTGAGCATATCACCCCAACGACCGGGATGCACGGCGATCTGCAGGGCTGGGATACGATCCGCTGGCGGGCGCGCTTCTTCACCATCTGGTCAGGGCAGGCGCTCTCGCTCACGGGCAGCGCGCTCACGCAGTTTGTGCTGCTCTGGTGGATCACGCAGACCACCGGCTCGGCCAGCGCCCTAACGATCGCCGGAATGATGGCGCTGCTGCCGCTGGCGCTATTCGGGCCGCTGGGCGGAACCCTGGCCGACCGCTGGAGCCGCCGCGCGATCATGATCGTGGCCGACCTGATCACCGCGCTGTGCATGGTGGTGCTCATCCTACTGTTTGAATCGGAGCAGGTGCAGCTCTGGCACGTGTACTGCCTGGTGTTCATCCGCAGCACCATGCAGGCGTTCCAGAACCCTGCGGCGGCGGCCAGCACCAGCATGCTGGTGCCGCCCACATGGCTCACCCGCGCCTCGGGGATGAACCAGACCCTGCAGGGCCTGATGAGCGTGGCCGCCGCCCCGCTGGGCGCGGTGGCGCTGGGCGTGATGCCGCTGCAGGGCGCGCTGATGATCGACGTGGTCACGGCCATCCTAGGCATTACGCCGCTGCTGTTCTACCGCATCCCGCAGCCATCGCGCGGCGGCAGTGCGCACACCGGCATCTGGCAGGATTTCCGCCAGGGCCTGCGCATGCTGGGCCGCAGCCGTGGCCTGCTGTGGCTGTACGGCCTGATGATGCTGATGATCGGCGTACTGATGCCCTCGTTCATGCTGCTGCCGCTGCTGGTGCGCAACGACTTCGGCGGCGGCGCGGGGCACGTGGCCTTTATGGAAAGCCTGAGCGGCGCGGGCATGCTGCTGGGCGGGCTGCTGATCAGCGCCGTGGCCCTGCCGTGGAAGCGTATCCACGTGGTGCTGGTGGGCTACGCGCTCTCGAACCTAGCGGTAGTGCTGACCGGCCTTGTGCCAAACGACATGTTCTGGCTGGCGGTGCTGTGGTGGTTCCTCAGCAGCGTGCTGTATGTGGTGGGCAACGCGCCGATCATCGCGATCATCCAGACCATTGTGCCCAACCAGCTGCAGGGCCGCGCGCTGGCGCTCTCATCCACCATGGTGGGTCTGGCGGGGCCGCTGGGGCTGGCGCTGGCCGCGCCGCTCACCACCGCGCTCGGCCCGCGCGGGCTGCTGGTGGGCGGCGGGGTGCTGGCCACACTGATCACGCTGGTGGGCTTTCTCTCGCCCAGCCTGATGCGTATTGAGGAGCAGCGCATCCAAGAATAAAAGCGCGAACCTCGCTTTTTCCTGATGATTTTGTCAGCTTGGCACATGAAAGCGCCTCTGTAACCGATAGAGAAAGAATGATATAATCTCCCTCAAAATCGTGTGCAAACAGAATAGGTACCGATCGCCCAGATTCTGCGGGCATGTGCCGGTATGAGGGATAGATGCCAGATATAGCCACGCTCCCAACGATAGCAGAACCCGCACGATCCACACCACTGGTGGCGATCATCACGCTGAACTGGAACCGCCCGCGCGAGACACTAGCCTTCCTGGCCTCGTGCGCGCAGCTCGACTACCCCAGCCTGATCACGCTGGTGGTGGACAACGCATCGCAGGATGACTCGGTAGCGCAGGTGGCCGCCCACTTCCCCCGCGCCGAGCTGGTGGTGAACGAGCGCAACCTGGGCTTCGCCGCAGGCATGAACGTGGGCATGCGCCGCGCCATGGCGCTGGGTGCCGACTACGTGTTCTTGGCCAACAACGACACCGTGATCGCCCCCGACGCCATCGGACAGCTGGTCGAGGCCGCCCAGGCCGCCCAGGCCGACATCGCCACGCCCGCGATCTACTACGCCCAGGGGCCAGCCCGCATCTGGTGGACGGGCGGCTACCGGCGCTGGCCCACGCTGGAGATACGGCCCTGCGCCGAGGGCGAGCTGGGCGCGGGGCCGCTGGCGGTGGATTTTGTGACCGGCTGCGGGATGCTGCTCTCGCGGCGCTGCATCGAGCAGGTCGGCCTGTTCGACGAGCGCTTCTTCATGTACTACGAGGACTCCGACTACTGCCTGCGCGCCCGCGCCGCTGGCTGCACGGCAATTGTGGTGCCTGGCGCGCGCATGTGGCATCGGGTGGCCACCTCGCTGGGCGGCAGCGACTCGCCGGGCGAGCGCTACCACATCGCGCGCAGCAGCGTGCAGTTCTTCCGCAAGCACACACGCGGCTGGGCTTGGCTGGTGGTGGCCCCCTACCGCAGCGCCAGCGCCCTGCGCACGCTGCTGCGGCTGCTGCGCCGCCGCCAGCCCAGCGCCGCCGCCGCCCACCTGCGCGGCCTGTGGCACGGGGCCACCCAATGAGCAGGCCGCTGCGCATCCTGATGATCGTGTTCAATCCGGTGGGCAAGGGCACCTACTGGCGGGCCTTCCACTTTGCCCGCCACCTGGCGCGGCGCGGCCACCGCGTGACGCTGCTGGCCATGGCCCGCACGCGGCGGCTGGGCTGGGCCAGCCGCCAGGAGGAGGGCGTGACCATCGTCGAGTCGCCCGACATGCTGTGGGGCATGCTGCGCTCGGGCTGGGATGTGTGGGATGCGCTGTGGCGCTGCGCGTGGTGCAGCCGCCAGGATTTCGACCTGGTGCACGCCTTCGAGTGCCGCCCAACGGTGCTGCTGCCCGCGCTGCTCATGCAAAAGATCCGCCGCGTGCCGCTGGTGCTCGACTGGGGCGACTGGTTCGGGCGCGGCGGCTCGGTAGAGGAGCGCCAGCAGCCGCTGGTGCGCGCCCTGCTGCGCCCAATTGAGACCTTCTTCGAGGAGCGCTTCCGCACCCAGGCCGACGCCAGCGCGGTGATCTGCACCACGCTGCGGCAGAAGGCCGAGGCGCTAGGCGTGCCGCCCGAGCGGATCGCCCGCATCCGTGACGGGGCCGACACCGAGGGCCTGCGCCCGCTCGACCGCGACGCCAGCCGCGCCGCGCTGGGCCTGCCCGCCCATGCGCCGCTGCTGGGCTTCGTGGGCGCGATCTTCTGGCGCGACGCCCAGCTGATGGCCCAGGCCTTCGACCGCATCCACGCGGCGCGGCCCGACGCGCGGCTGCTGCTAATCGGCTATGTCAACATGCCGATCGAGCAGCTGGTCGCCGCGCCGCAGGCCGTCATCCGCAGCGGCGACCTGCGCTACGAGGCGCTGGCCAGCCACCTGGCCGCCTGCGACCTGTGCTGGCTGCCGCTGTGCGACAGCGGGGCCAACCGCGGGCGCTGGCCGCTCAAGCTGTTCGACTACATGGCGGCGGGGCGGCCCACCGTGGCCACCGCCGTGGGCGATGTGCCCGAGGTGATGCAGGCCCACGACATCGGCGCGCTGGCCGCGCCCACGCCGCAGGCCCTGGCCGAGGCCGCCCTAGCGCTGCTGGCCGACCCCGCGCGCCGCGCCCGCCAGGGCCAGCAGGCCCGCCGCGCCGCCGAGGGTGCCTACACCTGGCAGCAGCGCACCGACGAGCTAGAGCAGATCTACGCGCAGGCTATCGCACACCACGAGCAGGCGCGAGAAGGAGCACGACCCCATGGAAGGCCAGAAGCTGCTGGTTATCGGCCTCGACGGCGCGACCTTTGATCTCATCCGGCCCTGGGCTGAAGCGGGCGACCTGCCGTTTTTCACACGCATGCTGCGCGAGGGCGCGCACGCGCCGCTGCGCACCGTGCCAAACACCGACACCGCGCCCGCGTGGACCACCTTCGCCACCGGGCTAAACCCCGCGCGGCACGGCCTGTTCCACGAGCTGAGCTGGACCGCCGACCGCCGCACGCTGCGGCCCATGCGCGGCAGCGACCGCGAGGGCACGCCCTTCTGGAAATACGCCAGCGACGCGGGGCGCGAGGTGCTGGCGGTCAACGTGCCCTTCAGCTACCCCGCCGAGCGCATCCAGGGCGTGATGCTGGCCGGCGTCGACGCGCCCGGCCCCCACGCCGAGGGCTTCTGCCAGCCGCCCGAGGCCCTGGCCGAGATCGAGCGCCACGTGGGCACCTACCGTATCAACAGCAACATCTCCATGGCAATCAAAGAGGGCCGCCCCGAGCAGGGACTGGCCGACGCCTACGCCGTGGGCGAGCTGCACACCAAGGTGATCAGCCACCTGATGGCCCAGCGCCCGTGGGATCTGGCCGTGGTGGTCTACAGCATCCCCGACGAGATGGAGCACTTCTTCTGGCGGCAGATGGCGCAGGGCAAGGGGCCGCAGCGCGACGCCATCCGCGATGGCTACCGCTGGGTCGATAGGCGCATCGCCCAGCTCTACGAGCAGGCTGGCCCCGGCACCACGCTGCTGGTCATGTCCGACCATGGCTTCGGCCCGATCTGCGCCACGCCCGAGTTCCTAGCCGGCTGGCTGGCCGAGCAGGGCTTTCTGCGCTACCAGCAGCCCAGCAGCCAGGGCTGGCAGCAGCGTCTGGTAAAGGCTGCCTACCAGCAGGTACGCCACCTGCCCGAGCAGCACAAGCAGGCGCTGCGCCAGTGGCTGCCCGGCCTACGCAACCGCGTGGAGTCGGATGTGCGCTTCGCAGGCATCGACTGGGCCGCCACCACCGCCTTCGCGGGCGCGTCGCCGTGGGAGATCTGGGTCAGCACCAGGGGCCGCGAGCCGCAGGGCATTGTCGCGCCTGGGGCCGAGTACGAGCAGGTGGTGGGGCGGCTGCTGGCCGCCCTGCGCGAGTGGCGCGACCCCGCCAGCGGCCAGCCCAGGCTGCGCGCCGCCTACCGCCGCGAGGATGTCTACCACGGGCCACACATCCAGCGCGCGCCCGATATCACACTAGAGTGGAACATGGATGTGGCCCCCGACGCCGCGCGGCTGCCGGGGAACGTGAGCCTGTTCGACGCCGACCATCAGCCCAACGGCGTGTTCCTAGCCCTCGGCCCGGGCATCGCGCCCGGGGCATCGCTGCCCGCCGCATCGCTGGCCGATGTCGCGCCCACCATCCTGCACATCTTGGGGGTTCAGCCCGAGGTGCCGCTGGATGGCCGCGCGCTCGCCGAGCTGCTGGAGCCATAGGAAAGGGGAAAAGCTATGCAGGCGCAGGTCGCTCTCATTCAAGGCGACGACCGCTATCGCAACATCGTGGGCGCGCTCGATGCGCTGGGCGAGCAGGCCAGCTTCGCCACATGCCGCAGCGTCGTGATCAAGCCGAACTTTGTCTCGATCGACCACCCGCTCGCCACCACCCACATCGACGCCGTGCGGGCGGTGCTCGATGTCATCCGCCGCAGCTACGCAGGCCCGATCACCATCGCCGAGGGCGCGGCCATCACGCCCACCGCGCAGGCCTTCGAGCGCTTTGGCTACCGCGCGCTGGCCAGCGAGTACCGCGCGGCACTGCTCGACCTGAACGACGACCAGACCGTGCCCGTCCAGGTCTACGACCGCCAGCTCCAGCCGCGCACACTACGCCTAGCCCGCACCATCGTCGAGAGCGACATGCGCATCTCGGTCGGCCCGCCCAAGACCCACGACACCGTGCGGGTGACGCTCTCGCTCAAGAACATGATCATGGGGGCCTTGGTCAACCGCGACGCGGCGGGCAGCGCCAAGCGCCTGCCGCTGCCGCTGCCCGCCATCTACCTAGCGCGCATGGCCGCGCGGCGCGTGGGGGTGGCCGCGCCCACGCTGACACGGCTGGGCCTGGGCGAGGGCAGCGACAAAATAGCCATGCATCAGGGCTACCCAGCCATGAACCTGAACTTGGCGCTGCTCGCACCCTATGTCTACCCGCACCTCGCCGTGATCGACGGCTTCGAGGCGATGGAGGGCGAAGGCCCGATCCACGGCGATCCGGTGCCGTGGCGCGTGGCTATGGCCAGCGCCGACGCGCTGGCCGCCGACACCCTGGCCGCATGGCTCATGGGCTTCGACCCCGCCCTGGTGGGCTACCTGCGCCACTGCTGCGCCATCGGCCTGGGCGTCGGCGACCTGGGCCAGATCGCCACGCGCGGCAATGTGGAGCCGCAGTCGGTGCGCCGCAGCTTCCGCCCGCACCCGGCTGACGCCCAGCAGCAGCAGTGGCAGCTCGACGACGCCGAGTCGTGGCTGGCCCCTGCGGCGGCCATGGCCCTCTCGCTAGGAGCATCATGACACCGCGACCCCAACGACCGCCGCTCATCCGCCGCATGCGGCTGGCCATCCGGCGTACCCCCGAGGCCCTGCTGGCCGCCGCACGCGAGCAGGGCCACATCATCCAGCTGGGCATCGGGCCAAAGCGCCTAGTCATCCTGAGCGAGCCAGCGGCGGTGGAGCAGGTGCTGCGCGTGCAGCACGGGCGCTTCACCAAGGGCAAGGCCCACACCCGCGCCAGGGGCTGGCTGGGCCAGGGTATCCTGGTGAGCGAGGGCGACGAGCACCACCGCCAGCGCAGGCTGCTGGTGCGAGCGCTCGCCCCGC
Organism: Chloroflexia bacterium SDU3-3; assembly: GCA_009268125.1. Classification (NCBI taxonomy): domain Bacteria; kingdom Bacillati; phylum Chloroflexota; class Chloroflexia; species Chloroflexia bacterium SDU3-3. The sequence goes on from WBOU01000001.1 coordinate 316,023, forward strand.
AGCGCGTAGCCGCCCACAGCGACGCTATGGTGCGCCGCGCCGAGCAGCTGGCCGAGCGCTGGCAAGATGGCGAGACCCGCGATATCTGGCAGGACATGCTGCACCTGGCGGTGGCCAACATCGCCGCCGCTATCTGGGGCGAGGATGTGGATGTCGACATACCGATGCTCAGCGACGCGCTTGAGCAGCTGGCCACCTGGCTCAACCAGGGCGGCTCGCCCCTAGTCGCCCTGCGCGACCGCCTACCCCTGCCCGAGCACCGCGCGACCCAGCGCGTGCGCGCGTGGCTCGACGCGCTGATCGACACGCTCACCGAGCGGCACCGCCACAGCCAGGCCGACACCATCCTCTCCAGCCTGCTCCAGTCGGGTGATCCGCTGGTCACGCCCAGCTTTATCCATGATCAGCTGCTGACCCTGCTGCTGGGGGGCCGCGAGACCTCGGGCACCGCGCTGACCTGGACATGGCACCTGATCGCCAGCCACACCGAGATCCAGGCTCAGATCCACGCCGAGCTTGACCGCGCGCTGGCGGGCCGGACGCCCACCATGGCCGACATCGAACACATGCCCTATCTCGAAAACGTCATCCGCGAGGTGCTGCGCATGTACCCGCCCGCGTGGTCCACCGTGCGCCGCGCCCACGAGTCCTGCCGCATCGGCGAGACCCACATCCCCGCCGGGGCCGTGGTGGTGATGAGCCAGTACGTGCTGCACCGCGACCCGCGCTGGTTCGCCCAGCCCGATCAGTTCCAGCCCGAGCGCTGGGATGGCGACGGGCCAGCCTGCCCCAAGGGCGCGTACATCCCCTTCGGCATGGGGCCGCGCCGCTGCATCGGCGAGGGTTTCGCATGGGCCGAGATCATGCTCACCATCGCCGCCATCGCTCAGCGCTGGCACCTGGAAGCGCTGCCCGACCAGCGCATCACGCTGCGGCCCAGCACCTCGCTCCAGCCCGCCCACGGAATCACGCTGCGGGTCGCCCGCCGCAGCCAGCGCACTGTATAGAAAGGCAGCACCATGCAGATCCCACAGGTATCGCCGTGGCTTGGCGAGGAGGAGCAGGCGGCGGCGGCCCAGGCCGTGGCCGACAACTGGATCACCGAGGGGCCGCGCTGCGCCGCGTTCAGCCAGCAGCTCAACGCGCTGATGGGGGCCGAATACGGCGTCTTCGCGCCCAACGGCACGCTGGCCCTGGTGCTGGGGCTGCTGGCCCTGGGCATCGGCCCCGGCGACGAGGTGCTCATCCCCGACACCACCTTCATCGGCTCGGCCACGGCGGTGGCCATGGTCGGGGCCACGCCAGTGTTCGTGGAGGTGACGCGCGACACCTACCAGATCGACGTGGCATCCTGCGCCCAGGCGCTCACGCCGCGCACCCGCGCGGTGATGCCGGTGCACCTCTACGGCATGTGCGCCGACATGGGCGCGGTGATGGCCTTCGCCCGCCAGCACGGCCTGCTGGTGATCGAGGACGCCGCCCAGGCCCTGGGGGTGCGCTACCAGGGAAAGCACGCCGGGACGTTCGGCGATGTGGGCTGCTTCTCGTTCTTCGCCGACAAGACCATCACCACCGGCGAGGGCGGCTACGTGGTGTGCCGCGACGCGGCGGTACACGAGCGGCTGCGGCTGCTGCGCAACCAGGGTCGGCTCGACCGCGGCTCGTTCATCCACCCCGCCGTCGGCTACAACTTCCGCATCACCGACATGCAGGCTGCCGTGGGGCTGGCCCAACTGGCCAAGCTCGACGAGATCATCCGGCGCAAGCGCGCCATCCTCGGCTGGTACGCGCACGACCTGGCCGACCTGCCCGAGGTGCAGCTGCTGCCCGTAGAGCCTGGCTCCGAGCACGTGCCCTTCCGCGTGATCATCCTAGCCAACCACGCCCACGACCTGATGGCCCACATGGGCGCTCGCGGGGTGCAGCCGCGCACCTTCTTCTACCCGCTGCACCGCCAGCCATGCTTCGCCCGCCTGAGTCGCGCGCAGGGCGGCCCGCTCGACCTCGACGACGCGCGCTTCCCCAACGCCATCCGCGGCTACGAGCGCGGCGTGTCGCTGCCGGTCTTCCCCACGCTCACGCGCGAGCAGGTGCGCTACGTCTGCGGCGCGGTCCGCTCGTTCTACCGCAGCGACCTGGCGCTGGGCGCGGGGGCGTAATGCACAAGCCTACGCATTGTGGTGCGTTCTAGGCAAAGCACACATTGCTATGAGGGAATGACGATCCCCACAAAAGGGCAGCCACAAGGGCCGCCCTTTTGTAGAAGACCACATATGCTCTATTGACAAACCTACCTCAAAGCATTACCCTCTCACAAAAGCCCTAACATCCCATAGTAGCAGACTGCCGGTCGGTACCAGTGGCCTGCGAGCGAACCAGCGCACCTATGAGAAAGACCGGAAGCCCCATCAAGCTCTTTGGCAGCTATAACTTGGAGCAGCTGTATCGACAGACGATCAGTCTGACAGCTAAGGATCTTCAGCTTGAGAAAAAAGAACAAGATCTGCTCTTCGCAGCGGTCTGCCTTGCCGACATCGCCAGCGGGGTCTGCATCGACCCCGAAACAGGGAACTCAATAGCCGCAGAGGTGCTACGCGACTACACCGGCCTTGCAAGTCACCCTTTCCATCAAGCGCTTGAGGCCGTACAGGAAGCGGGGCTGATCAGCTACCTCCGCGAGCGCGATGGCAGCTTTGCGCTGGTACTCTCGGCCTTCTTCCGACGCGAACTTGAGGCGGTCTGGCAGAAAAACCAGGTGCCACTCCTGCTCATCCGCAAAAAAGCTGGCGAGGTGCTGGGCCATGGTCATCATGGTGATATCGGGCCACGATCTGGCTATATCTACATCGCCTATGCGGAAAATGGCCTCTTTCTGATCGGGAAATCTCGCAGCCCACAGCAGCATATCAAGCAACTCAGCAAGAATGAACTACCCTTCGACATCGCCCTTATGCACAGCATCTTCTCGCAGGATATGCACCAGGCGGAGACAATGATCCGCCAGAAGCTCTCGCATCGCCACCGCTCAGGCCAGTGGTTTGCGCTCAGCCCGCAAGATCTTAATGACCTGATGAACATCGCGGAGCTACGTATCTGATTTCTCTAAGAGAACATGTGTGGGAGCAAGCGCCATGGCCGCAACATTCGACACCGCCACAATGCAGCAAGCCCTCGATTGGGCTTATGACAAAGCCGTCAGTGGTATCCCCAACAGTAGATCCGACTTTTTTGGTAGAGCCGAGGATCTGGCAGCAAGCTATCTAAGGATCAGAGGAACACGTTCCCAACAGGTGAAGAAACTCATCACCTCTCACACCAGCGCGGCGGCGGCCACAGGGTTCGTCACCGGCCTTGGTGGCATTATCACGCTGCCTGTTGCCATTCCTGCCAACATTGTTGGCGTGCTCTTTGCCCAGATCCGCATGGTTGCGGCCATTGCCTGCATGGGCGAATACGATGTACATGACCATCAGGTCCAGACGCTCTGCTATATTTGCCTGTGCGGCAATTCAGCTGGCGAGATCCTCAAAGGCGTGGGGGTTCAGGCCAGCACCAAAATAGCGCAGCGAGCTATTCAGCAGATCCCATTTGCCGCCATCAAGAAGATCAATCAGGCGGTTGGATTCCGCCTCATCACCAAATTTGGCACCACCGGTGTCGTCAATCTCGGTAAGGCGCTACCGCTGGTCGGCGGCGTGGTCGGCGGTACATTCGATGCCGTCAGCACCAGAGCTATCGGAAACTATGCCCATAAGATGTTTATCGAATAACCTTGCCAAATACACATCAAACGTGCGTGAGGAGCCAGACAACCGCTGTAGTGGAGCAATCGATCAGCAGCAGCCTCGCTCATCCGGCAAAGGCGTGTGATCGCGCATGCTGGCCATGATGCGCACCGCAGCGGTAGGGCTATGCAGTGCGGCAGACCACGTTTTCTCCAGTGCGCTGCTAGCCCTGCTAAGGCAGAACGGTCACCTCCTTAAAATCAATCAGGCCATCAAAGAGAATCTCACCAGCGCCGAAGTTGGCATCATCTTCAAACATGGCGACCCGCAGGCCATTGATAAACACGCTGATGCGGCCCCTGCGCACGATCAGGGTGCAGGATGAGGAGGGATCATCCAGCAGGCGCGCGGGCATTGCAGCTCGCGAAATCGTCGTGCCATCGCTCTTCTCCAGCTCTACCCCCTGCTGCAACAGATTGAGCTGATAGTAGTCTTTTTCATGAGCGCGGAACTTGATAGCGATCGGATCCCACGTTTTCGCAAGCACACGTGTGGAGAAGTTCAGCGTGAAATCGGCTGCAGTGAATCTGGGGATATAGGCTTTTTGATGATTAGTACGCGGGGAATGAACATCTGGGGTAGTATCATCAGCGAAAAAATCGAGGGGGAGCGTTTTAGCGAGCGGGATACCTGGCTGCTTGTAGGCCCGAAAGTTTTCCATCTTGTATTTAGCCTCGAGATTTGGGCAGAGGCCAACCGACACCCCTACTTTCGCACCAGCAATGCGATCGGTGTAGATCTCATCAATATAGGTATTGTTGACATAGAACAGGTAGCGCTGGCCCTGCGCCACCACATGCAGATCGCTGGGGGCCTCGCTCAATAGCAGCGGCGTGCTGGTGATCACCATAGTGTGGCGAAGCCCCTGGCCGCCATGATCGGACACCCGATCGACAAAATACCACAGGTTATTATCGCCTTCAATATCAGAGTTCTCGATCATAAAGCGGTAGAACCCGTTGTTAATATCTCCAGCGAACATCAGCCCATACTCACATCCTGTCTGATATTGAGCCTGCGCATCCACCGAGATCATATACTGGTCACTGGTATTCAGCTGCGCAGCTTCGTTGTAGAACACCGCGCGTACAATATCGGCCCCAGAGATAAGGTGGACATTGAGTCCGCTATTGTCGAACTGCACATCCATGGTCGGCACCATCGTCTCAGTAAAGCCGCGAGTCACCCAATTGCTCGGCGTGGCGAAGCCGTTTTCGACGGCCACATCCCAGTGCATGGCGACCTGGAACAGATCTTCGGGTGATACACTGGCTAGGGCCGACCTGTAGACGGGGGTAGGCTCTGAAGGGCTATCCATAGCAGATGGTGTCGCATCGATCATTGGAGTGCCGGGTGGAGCGGTGGGGGAGATCGCGGGCTGGGCTACGGTGGCGGTGGCAGTGCCCATGGCCGAGTTGGCCTTGGATACGCCACCGGTGACGAGGAACAGAATGACCCCGGAAAAGAGCAGCGTGCCCCCAAGGATGGCTGAGTAGCGCTGGCTGGTTTCGGGAATGTGGATGTGGGCTGTGAGCTGGGCACCGAGGGCGAGCAGCAGAAAGATTACACCGGCAAGCACAAGCAATCCAGGGACAGTTGTATCTTTTAACGATAAGACTGCATCGATCAACTCCATACATCACCCCATCGATTACATCTGTTTTATTTCCAACTATTAGTGAGTTACCCCGTTAATTCTATAACATAAATGACCATATCGTCAATATAGATCTTTTTAGATTATATTTATGGCCATTAAATATACGAGATCATAAATAAGTAGGATTTCTGCAACATGATCATTTCATCCAGAAAATCAATAGAAGCACCTGTTGCCTGCTAGGAGCAAGAGGCAGCAGCCGATCAGGTCGGCATTGACAGATCGCCGCGCGTCTGCCACCATGGCCCGGCCAGCCGCGCCCGCCCAGCGCCGCACGGGGTGCGGCGGCGCATCGGGAAGCCATGGCCACACGGCCACACACCAGCGCGGAGCACCCATGGGCATCACTGCACTCCTCGGCGGCCTCGGCACGATCATCGGTCTCATCCGCGCGCTGCCCCAGCTGGCCCGGCTGCTGCGGGCGGGCCACGCACGCGGCGTCTCGCTGGACAGCGCCGCTACCAGCTCGGTGGTGAGCTTCGGCTGGGCGGCCTATGGCCTGCTCACTGGGCAGCTCAGCGTCACGCTGGCCACCGGGTCGTCGGGCGTGGTCTTCGCGGTGATCGCGGCGCTGACGCTGCGCCTCGGCCACAGCGCCAGCGAGCTGCGGGTAGCGCCGCTGTGGCTGGCCGTGCTGCTGGCGGTGGGCGCGCTGGCGGGCGCGGGCGGGCTGGGGGTGGCGCTGCCGCTCAGCGTGCTGGCCGCCAACCTACCCCAGATCTGGGTCGCATTCCGCGCCCGCAGCCTGGATGATCTTTCGCTCGGCACGTGGCTGCTCTCCATGGCCGACGGCCTGACCTGGGGCATCTACGCGCTGATCCAGGGCGATCTGGCCATCCAGGTGTTCGGCGCGTTCCAGCTGGCCACCAGCGGCCTGATCGTGGCGCGCAAGCTGGCGCGCTCAGGGCGGCGCGGCGCTGCTGGCGGCGAGGAGCGCACCCCCAGCTAAAAAAGCAGCCCATACGAGCATACATGGGCCTCTAGGTCTATGCGTTCTCGGCAGGCTGAAGATCCTTTACCACGAAGACGCGAAGGCTCGAAGGTTTCTCTTTTTCGTTTGAGTCCTCGTGCTTTCGTGCTTATTGTTCCTTTTGTCCTTGGAGGCTTGGAGGCTTGGGTGGTAAAAACGTTTCTGCCGCACAAGAACGCATAGACCCTGCATGCGCCGATGGTCGGATTGCGGCCCGCGCCCTAGCGTGCTAGAGTATGCAGGCCCAACGTCATCGCCACATCCAGCCGCCGCCAACGATGGAGCGACTATGAGCGACCTGCACATCCCCGACCCTGCCCTCTACCGCGCCTTTGCCGACGCCCTGGGCGAGCCGATCACCCGCGAGAAGCTGCTGTCCATCACCCACCTTGAGTGGAACGAGTACATGGCCGAAAACGACCCCGACTCGTGGGAGCCGGTCGACAACCTAACCGGCATCGAGCACTGCGCCAACCTGCGGGTGCTGAGCTTCGATGGCAACAGCGTGCAAAGTATCGCGCCGCTGGCGCACTGCGACGCGCTGGAGGAGCTGTGGCTAGTCGACAACGCGGTGCGCGACCTCGCGCCGCTGCGTGGGAAGGGGCGGCTGCACACCCTGGTGGTCGACATGTGCTACCCGCTCGACGACATCGCCCCGCTGGCCGGGCTGCCCGAGCTGAGCTATGTGAACATCGGCAGCACCAGCGTGCAGGACATCACCCCGCTGCTTGATCTGCCCAAGCTCAGCCGCGCGTCGCTCTACTCCCTCAAGCTCGACATGGCCGAGGATACGGCCAACCGCGCCGCGCTGAAGGAGCTGCTGCGGCGCGGCGTGGAGATCCACATGCGCGACATCAAGGATCTGCAGGCCGAGGTGGCGCGCGAGGCTGCATAGCAGCAGAAGGGTGAGCTGACCTATGCAGCGCTACGACGACGACCTGACGAACTTTGCGTCCCACGGCGCGACGCCGCTGCCAGCGACCGCGCAGCAGGGCCACGTGCCCAGCGACGGCGCGCAGATCTGGTACGCCAGCTATGGCGCGGGCCGACCCATCATCCTGCTGCACGGCGGGCTGGGCAACAGCGGCAACTGGGGCGAGCAGATCGCCGCGCTGCTGGGCCAGGGCTACCGCGCGGTGCTGATCGACAGCCGCGGCCACGGGCGCAGCACCCGCGACGCGCGCCCCTTCAGCTACGACCTGATGGCCGCCGACGTGCTGGCCGTGATGGACGCGCTGGGCCTCGGGCGGGCCGCGCTGGTGGGCTGGAGCGACGGCGCGTGCACCGCGCTGGCCCTGGCCAAGGCGCAGCCCGAGCGCGTGGCGGGCGTGCTCTTCTTCGCCTGCAATGTCGACCCCAGCGGCACCAGGCCGTTCGAGATGACGCCCACCATCGGGCGCTGCTTCGAGCGCCACGTGGCCGACTACGCGGCGCTCTCGGCCACACCCGAGGCCTTCGAGCCATTCGCCGAGGCCGTGGGCCTGATGCAGCGCACCCAGCCGAACTACACCGCCGCCGATCTGGCCGCCATCGCCACGCCGGTGGTGGTGGCCCAGGCCGAGCACGACGAGTTCATCACCCGCGAGCACGCCGAGTATATCGCCCGCACGCTGCCAAACGGGCGCTTCGTGCTGCTGCCAGGCGTCAGCCACTTCGCGCCGATCCAGCGCCCGTCCCAGTTCAACGCAGCGCTGCTAGACGCGCTGGAATGGCTGGCGGCGGAGCTATGAACGACGACCAGATCGCCCTCATCCACCGCCTGATGCAGCGCTGCGACGCGCTGTCGCTGCCGATCTGGCTTGAGAGCGGCTGGGCGGTGGATGCGCGGCTGGGCCGGGTCACCCGCGAGCACTCCGACATCGATCTGGCCTTCCCCGCTGAGCGCATAGCCGAGTTTACCGCCCTGCTGCGGTCCGAAGGCGCAAGCAACTTCGAGCAGATGGACTACGGCTTTCTGGCCGCGCTGGGCGGGGTGCTGCTGGACTGCGAGCCGTGCCTCTGGGATGGCCGCGCCTATGAGCTTGCGGGCATGCCACCAGGGTCGTGCCCCGCCGAGCGGCAGGGCAGCCTCGCCGGGCGCGACATCCGCTGCATAAGCTGGGACGCCATCCTGTGGGAGTACTTCGGCTACCTCGACGAGCTGCCGTTCGCCAGCTGGCCACAGAAGGATGTGGACAGCTACCGCCTGGTGTGCGCCACCCTCGGCGAGCCGCACACCGCCAACCTCTACCAGCGCTACCGCGCGCAGAACCCCGAGCTATAGCTGCACACGCCTGCCCAACGATGCGGTACAATAGCACATCGCTCTGGCCAAGGAGACAATGTGCGACCTCTGATCAACATGGTGCTGCGGCTCGCCAGCGGGCGGGCATTTCTAGCGCTGCTGATCGCCTACTGCATCTACATGCCGATCTTCTTCTATGCGCCCACGCCCTTCAGCATCGGCGCGATCCGCCCCTACGCCGGGGGCGCGTCCATCTTGGATGTCGAGCCGTTCTACAGCGCCGATACGGCCTACGCGCGGCTCGATCTGCTGGGCGAGCCGGGGCGGGCGGCCTACCGCCACATTCTGCTGGGCGACATGGTGTACCCCGCGCTGCTGGGCCTCACGCTGGCCTCGGCCATCGGCCTGGCCACCCGCCACATCGCACCCGCCGATACGCGCTGGTGCTCCCTGGCGCTGCTGCCGCTGGCCAACGCCGCCTGCGACTACGCCGAGAACGCGCTGCTGATCTGGCTGCTGCTGGCCTACCCCGCGCGGCATCCGCTGGTGGCCAGCGCGGCGGGCTGCCTGACGCTGGCCAAAACCATCTGCGGCATGCTCAGCTTCACCGCGCTGGCCGGGGTGCTGGTGGCGCTGGGCTTACGGTACCTGCAACAAAGAACCACCTAAGAGCTTGATCGGAAACTATTCTTTTGGATGAATCAGTGCTTGCACCCGATAATACGATCATCGCCGAGGCGCTTGGCATAGTCTCATATACGCTGCGGGATCAGTATATGCACGACCCGATCGGCCTAACTGGCTCCTCTATCGCTCAGCATGGCAAGCCATCGATCACCTATGGAGTGCGGCCATGGCCAGCACTCTAGCAAGCGCACCCCAATGAACCTACTAGCTCTGCCCGACCTACACCAAGATCTGCGCCGCCTCGACGCGCTGGCCGCGCCGCTGGCCCAGGCCGACGTGGTGCTGCTGGCGGGCGATCTGACCAACGCCACCGGCGCGGCGGGTGCGGCCCAGGTGATCGAGGCCTTCCGCGCGCACAACCCCAGCGTGCTGGCCGTGCCCGGCAACTGGGATGACCCTGCCGCCTGCGCCTATCTTGGCTCCCAGGGGGTAAGCATCGATAGGCGGCACCGGATCATCAAGGGCGTGGCGTTCGCAGGGGTCGGCGGCGCGCTGCCATCGCCATCACGCACACCCAACGAGCGGAGTGAGACGCAGCTGGCGCACGACCTTGAGCAGGCGGTGGATGGGCTTGACCCGGCCATCCCGCTTGTTCTGGTGTGCCACCAGCCGCCCCTGCGCACCCGCGCCGACCAGACCTGGGGCGGTGGGCACGCGGGCAGCGCGGCGGTACGCTCGTTCATCGAGCGCCGCCAGCCGCTGATCTGCTTCTGCGGACACATTCACGAGGGCGTGGGCATCGACCAGATCGGCGGCACCCAGGTGGCCAACCCTGGCCCGCTGTGGATGGGTGGCTACGCCTGGGCAAAGATCTTGAGCGGCGTCGCTTCTGTCGCATGCCGCACTGTTGAGTAGAAAGGCAGCGCTCTCATGTGGCTGCGCTTCGTTCGCACGACCCTCATTGGGATCTCCCTGCTCACTGTGATCGTGTTCAGCGCCATCGCCGCCCACGCCTACCTGCGCTACCGCAGCATCACCCCGCCAGCCACCAACAGCGACTGCTGCTCGCTGCCCAGCGCCGAGCTGCCTGGGGTGGCGGCGGTGCAGATCGCCGCGCCCGACCAGACCGCGCTGGCCTGCTGGTACACGCCCTCGCACAACCGCGCCGCCGTGATCGTGCTGCATGGCGAGGGCGGCGACCGCAGCGCGATGCTGCCCCACATGGCCATTCTCGCCCGCCACGGCTATGGCGTGCTGGCCTGCGACCGCCGCGCCCACGGCGCGAGCGACGGCGCGCTGCGCTCGTGGGGCTGGCTTGAGGTAGGCGATGTAGGCGCGATGGTCGACTACCTGGCCCAGCGGGGCGATGTGGACCAGGGGCGTGTGGGCATCTTCGGCTTCTCCATGGGCGCACAGGTGGCGCTGCGGGCCTCGGCGGCCTACCCAGCCCTGCGCGCGGTGGTGGCCGATGGTGCGGTGCCCGCCACATCCGCCGACCTGACCCCAGCCGCCAGCGCCGCCGCATGGCCCCGGTCCGCCGTAGACTGGCTCGACAACTGGTTTGTGGACCGCATGCTGGAGCGCGCCACCGCGATGGCAGCGCCCGCCCCGATGGCGCAGGCGCTTGGCCAGCGCAGCCAGCCGCTGCTGCTGATCGCCACCGGCCAAGATGGCCACGGGCGCGAGCTGCGGCAGAACCAGTGGTTCCACACGCTGGCCGCCCCGCCCAAGGCGCTGTGGGAGCTGCCCGACGTGGGCCACGGCGAGGGCCTGGCCAGACGCGCGGCGGAGTACGAGCGGCGCGTGATCGCGCTCTATGACGCGGCGCTGCTGGGCGAGACACCTTAGGCTGCCGCTGAAGACATCTGTGCTATAATCCCAACGATCCCGCCCGAGCAGCTACGGAGGCCCCCTATGCTCATTGCCCAGATCAGCGATCCGCATATTGGCCAGCGCCCCGAGAGCGCGGCCTACCTCGCGCAGGCGGTGGAGCACCTGCTGCAGCTGCCTGTCGCACCAGATGTGGTGCTGGTGTCGGGCGACTGCGCCGACCACGGCGACCCCGCCGAGTACGCCCAGTTCCGCAGCCTCATCGCCCCGCTGCCGATGCCAGTGTACGTCATCCCTGGCAACCACGACAGCCGCCAGCAGATGCTGGATATCTTCGGGCATCAGGGCGAGCAGTCGATGCAAGATTATGTGCAGTACAGCGTCGAAAGGTGGCCGGTGCGTCTGATCGGACTCGACACGCACATCCCACAGCAGGATGCGGGCGAGCTGTGCGACGAGCGGCTCGCGTGGCTCCAGGCCCGCCTGGATGAGTCCCCAAACCGCCCGACGGTGCTGCTCATGCACCACCCGCCCTTCCCCATCGGCCTAGGTGTCTGCGACCAGATCGGCCTGGGCAACGCCAGCGCATTTGGTCAGCTGATCGCCAAAGCGCCGCAGGTGGAGGCCATCCTCACCGGGCACCTGCACATCCAGATCGCCCGCCGCTTCCATGGCACGCTGGCCATCACATGCCCGGCGGTGGATGCCAACCTGCTGCCCGACATGGCCCAGCCCAGCCGCCTGGTGGTGCGCCGAGGCCAGCCCGCGTGCCTGCTGCACCACTGGGGTGCAGCCACCGGCCTGCATACCCAGGCCAGCGTGATAGGCGACAGCGGCCCCATGATCACCCTGCATAACGGCGAGCGCTGGGGGGCGTAACCATCTGGAAGCGCCTGGCGGCCTGGATGAGGCCAGGGTGTAATATCCCGCCTACCTCCGCACCACGCTGATCAACCTGCGCAGGTTGCGGTCTATAGCGCGAAACATCGCCCGTGGCACTGCGTAGATTATCCAAATACTCCGCTAACATCTAGCAGGGCATAGAAGGTAGCGCACTATGCAGACATACATTCAAGCCCAGCCCATTGGCAAGCTGCTCGACACCGCCTTTCGGCTCTACCGCGCCAACTTCTGGCCGATCACCCGCGCCCTAGCGATAATGCTCGTCCCCGTCGCACTGCTGCAGATCCTCTTCCCAAATGACGGGCTGTGGTCAACGGTACGCACCTTTATCATCCAGCCGGTGCTGCTGGGGGTCGGCACTGCAAGTGCCGTTGCACTCTACCACGGTAGGCCGTGGACAATAGGAGATGCCTACCGCCAGGCGGGCAAGCGCTACCTCTCGGTGATGGGGTCTATGATGTTTATCGGCCTCATCACACTTATCCCTTTCACCGCCATCGGCTTCGCAGCCTTTTTTGTCAACACGCTGCCCGACATGCTGCGCTGGATCGGATTGGGTATCCTTGGCCTGCTCGCATGCGCGAATGTGCTCTTTTTCTCTACGAAATATGCTGTAGTCACCCCAGCGATCATTGGGGAGGAGAAGCGTGCCTCCGATAGCATGAGCCGCAGCTGGGCGCTGGCCACGCCGCATTTCTGGCACACTGCGGGGGTTGCTATCACCACCAGCGTGCTTTCTCTGCTGTTCAGCGTGCTGCCAGCCTATATGTTTAGCTGGCTAACGCCCTCTATCTACCTTACCACGCTGTTGCCCACGCTGACGCTGTTTATCGTGCTGCCATTCCAGACAATCACCATCACGTGCCTCTACTACGATCTGCGCATCCGTAGCGAGGGCTACGACATCGAGCTAGCAGCGCAGGGCTATGATCCGACACTTGATCCGGCCAAACTTGCCACTCTTGCCGATGGCGCGCCCCGCATCAACTAGCGCCTGCAAGCGCACCTATCGATGCGGTAATGCATCTTCTAAGCAATCTATTGCCGATACAAACAAAAATCACCATATCTGGTAGATAGCCTCGGTAGATGCCATAGAACGATTATCTGAGACCTCTACCAATCATATTGCGGTTGACATGCGCTGTACAATAATCCAAGGTATCGCGCGACGCCGATATGAGAGGTGGCATGCGCCGGGTGTCCAGCCGCACACCGCCTAGCTCCGTCCATCGCCGCCCGATGCCCGCGCCCAAGCGATGGGCGATACTGCGCCACAAAAAATGGAGCCAGCCATGCCACCACGCCGCCGCGCCAGCGCCATCGTCGAGCGACCCGAGGGTGTTCTGCTGGTGCTGATGCGCCACTTGGGCGCGATGCTGCCCGGCGGCGGCATCAAGCCCTTCGAGAGCGATGCCGCCGCCGCCGCCCGCGAGCTGCTGGAGGAGACCGGGCTGGTGGCCGAGCGCATGGTGTTCCTGTTCGAGCGCCAGAGCCTGGGCCAGAGCAACGCGGTCTTCTGGGTGTACGCGTCGGGCGTGCCCAGGGCGTGTAACGAGATCGACCAGATCGCCTACTACCCGCCGCGCGAGCCGCTGCGCCTCGCCCCCGAGACCCAGTCGATCCTGCACCAGTTCGCCGAGCTGCGGGCGCGCGAGCCAGCGCGGTTTGCCGAGGGCGATACAGCCACATAAGGAGCACAAATGCGAGGCCCAGATCCCAACGATAAGCACCCGATGGCCGGATTCCCCCAGGTGTGCTTTATCAAAAATACGGTAACAAACCCTAACATCATCATCGGCGACTACACCTACTACGACGACCCTGTCGACTCCGAGAACTTCGAGCGCAACGTGCTCTACCTCTTCCCCATGATCGGCGACCGCCTGATCATCGGCAAGTTCTGCGCGCTGGCTCGCGATGTGCGGTTCATCATGAACGGCGCGAACCACCGCATGTCGGGCGTCTCCACCTACCCCTTCCAGATCTTCGGCGGCGGCTGGGAGAAGGTGATGCCCCAGCCGGGCGACCTGCCCTACAAGGGCGACACCGTAGTGGGCAACGATGTGTGGATCGGCTACGAGTCGCTGATCATGCCGGGCGTGAAGATCGGCAACGGCGCGATCATCGCGGCGCGCTCGGTGGTGGTGGCCGATGTGCCCGCCTACACCATTGTGGGCGGCAACCCCGCGCGGCCCATCCGCACGCGCTTCCCCGAGGCCGAGATCGCCGCGCTGGAGGAGATCGCCTGGTGGGACTGGCCGATCGAGCAGATCAGCGCCAATCTGAGCGCGATCGCGGCGGGCGATCTGGCGGCGCTGCGCGCCTGCGCGGGCCGCTAGGCAGAAAGGAAACCCAACCATGCCGACACTGGCCGAGCGCATTGAGGGCGGCATCTACGGCCTGCTGGTGGGCGACGCCCTAGGCGTGCCCTACGAGTTCCACGAGCCTGGCGAGCTGCCACCTGCCGAGCAGATCGAGTTCGCACCGCCCGCCGGGTTCCACCGCGCCCACGCGGGCGTCGCGCCCGGCACCTGGTCGGACGACGGCGCGCAGGCGCTGGCCCTGCTCGACTCGCTGCTGGAGCGCGGGCGGCTCGACCTGGATGACTACGGGCGGCGGCTGGTGGCCTGGCACGAGCGCGGCTACATGGCCGTGGGCGGCAAGGTCTTCGACGTGGGCATCCAGACCAGCCAGTCCATCCGCATGCTGGCGCAGGGCACCCTAGCCGCCCAGGCGGGCCGCACCGACGAGCAGGCCAACGGCAACGGCTCGCTTATGCGGGTGCTGCCGCTGGCGCTGTGGCACCGTGGCGACGACCAATCCCTGGTGGCTGACGCCCACGCCCAGTCGCTCATCACCCACGGCCACGTGCGCGCCCAGGTGTGCTGCGCGCTCTACTGCCTGTGGGCGCGACGCACCCTGGCCGCCACACCCAACCCCTGGGCCGAGGCGGTGGCCGCGCTACGCGCCATCTACGGCGCATCGTCGGTCGAGCGCGCCGAGCTGGAGCAGCACATCCGCCCCGACGACGGCGGCCCAGGCAGCGGCGGCGGCTATGTGGTGGACTGCCTGCGCTCGGCGCGCTGGGCCATGGGCGCAGGCAGCTACGAGCAGGTGGTCAAAGCCGCTGTGGCGCTGGGCCACGACACCGACACCACCGCCTGTGTGGCCGGGGGCATCGCAGGCATCCGCGACGGCGTGGCGGGCATCCCCACGCGCTGGCGCGAGGCCCTGCTGGGGCAGGATCTGGTTGCGCCGCTGGTGCAGCGTCTGCTGGCGCTGCACGGGTAGGGGCTGCCCGAGCGCGCCAAGCGCAGCGCCACATGAGCGATCCGGCATAAATACCCAATATCGATGCGGCATTGCAGACAAAGGGGAACACAATGACCACTGCCAGACCATGGTACTGGGAGCTATCGCAGCGCGGCAGCGGGCCAGACTGGCATCTGCTGGCCACATTCGCCCCATTGGGCGCGGCGGCCCTGGCCGATGCGGCGCGCAGGATGGAGCGGATGGGCTACACGCGTGTTCCTGCAGTGGCGCGCAATGAATCTCTGATCACGCTCATAGATAGTGCTCATGCGGCACAGTATATCGAAAATACGAAAGAAGGTGCAGCCCAACGAAATATCCTGATCTACCGCCTGATCGAGATCGACCACACCCACATCCACGCCACCTACGCCTACGGCTGGGCCGAGGAGGGCGACGCGCTCAGCGCGGTGATGCTGGATCTGCGGGCCATACCCGGCACTGCTCTCGATTCGTGGCAGGTGCAGGCAGGCGGCGAAGGCTACGATTACATCACCGTGCGCCGGGGCGTGGGGTGGCAGAGCTTCACAAGCTACCTAGAGACACCAGCTCAGTAGTACCGTTGGCAAACCCAACCTTGCTAGCAGGACCAAACCCAGAAACAATGAATATCGACATCCGAATCGATGACCTAACCGACCCACGAATCGCACAGTTTCTCGAAGAGCACATCGCCGACATGCGCAGCATATCGCCGCCCGAGAGCAAGCACGCGCTCGACCTCGACGGCCTTAGAAAGCCCGAGATCACCTTCTGGACCGCGTGGGATGCGCAGGATCAGCTGGTGGGCTGTGGCGCGATCAAGCGGCTCGACGCCCGCCACGCCGAGCTGAAGTCCATGCGCACCGCCGCCAGCCTGCGCCGCAGCGGGGTGGCATCGCGCCTGCTCCAGCACATCATCGGCGCGGCGCGCGAGCGTGGCTACCAGCGCCTAAGCCTGGAGACCGGAGCGATGCCGTTCTTCGCGCCCGCCCGCGCGCTCTACACCCGCCACGGGTTCGTGCTGTGCCCGCCGTTTGGCAGCTACCGCGATGACCCCAACAGCGTCTTCATGACCATGGAGCTATAGCAATGGACACACCGGCCTGCGCCGAGGCGCGACAAACGCTTGCGCCGCACATCGCACTGCCGAGCGGCCAAAACGGCGTATTGTGGCTAGCGATCGAAGGGTTTATCGAGATCGAGGAGGGCACGCTCGGCGATCCCGCGCTTGAGCACGCCGCCCAGCATGTGGCCGACTGCGACCGCTGCCAATCCTGGCTCGATCAGCTCTTCCCCGAGCGTGTGGAGGCCCGCGAGCGGGCCAAGCACTACTGCTGCACCAGCATGAACCTGGCGGTCAACGACCCGAAGGCCTCGCTGCGCTTCGAGTTCATGCTGTTTCGCGGCGAGGAGCCCTGCTGGATGGTGAACGACGGCATCGAGTTTGTGCACTACTGCCCGTGGTGCGGCAAGCCGCTGCCACCACACCCCTTCGAGCAGCCCACATCCACCTAACAATGAGCCGCCATGCACACCCATGGCGGCCCAGATCCCTACCAGCTGCGCTAGTTCACTGGCTCCGACGAGACCATCAGGGGCACCGCTGGCGAGAAGTAGACCTTCTCGCCGCTGCTCTGCTCGCAGACCCACACATTGCCCGAGGGCACATTCAGGCATGCCAGCCCACGCGCGGGCTTGCCGTTGGCATCAAGCACGTACCAGTAGAACGCCGACTCCGCAGAGGTGGCCGGAGCGGTTGGGACAACCGTTGGGCTGGGGGGGACGGTAGCGACAGCCGTCGCGGCGGCCAGCGGGCTGCCCATAGCCACGGTGGCGCAGCCTGCCAGCAGCGGCACCAAGAACAGCAGCGCGGCAGATCGGGCCTTCCGAGCCGTAGGGTGAGATAGTGTGCCCATGTGGTACTCCTCAGACAAATAGAAGACTTCACCGCTATTATATACGCGAACTGCATTGTTCATATCCATAGCGCTCGTTTTTATCGCAATAGCTCAATCGCCCGCTTATATGCAGACCACAATATCTTGCAGTCGCATCATGCGCTATACTAGCGGGCAGAGCCATAGCTGCATCTGCAGGTGGCACACTATGCCCGACAGGAACATCCTGATCATAAAAATATGAACGATGCACCGCAGAGCTGGTATAAGTTCGCCAAAAGCACCACACTTGAGAAGATCGCGCTGGGGATCATCACCGTGCAGATCATTGGCGCTGGCTACACCTCTTGGACCTTCACCCAGCAGTTTGTGCCCACCCAATTGATCTACCTTGCCTCGGAGCTTACCGGTGTTGCGATCACACTCTACTGCATTGTGCTGCTGCGCCGAGGCCTAGTCGAGCAGGCCACTGGATTGCTCAGCTTCTCGATCCTCATCCCCATACTTATGGCGGCGCTGCCCTTTGGCCTGACCCATGGCAATGTGCTGATGATCGCCACCACCATCCCGCTGATGATCGCCGGTCTCTACTCGGGGCGGCGCGGCCTGATCGCAATGGCAATCATGATTATCGCCTATGTGGTCGTGCTCGGCACGGCCGAGCTGCAGGAGTGGTATATCATCCGAGATCCGCCGCAGGATGTGGTCGGTGACACGCTGAGCATCATCCTAGTGATCATTATCTTTACCTGGGTGGTGTACACCTACGTGGGCGAGCTGCAAGATTCACGCATGCTGATGCAGAATTATCAGATGCAGCTTGAATCCGAGGTAGAGCGCCGCACCAGCGAGCTGCACGCCGCGCTGGCGGCCGCCGAGCAGGCCCGCGCCCACGCCGAGCAGGCCGATGCCGCCAAAAGCATGTTCATCGCCAGCACCAGCCACGAGCTGCGCACGCCGCTGCACGCGATCATGGCTATGAGCAAGTACCTAGGTAAGGATGGCCCGCTCAATACGACCCAGCAGAACCATCTGAGCCGCGTGCTGACTAACGCCTCGCATCTGCTGGACCTGATCAACAATGTGCTCGATATCTCGAAGATCGAGTCGGGGCTGCTACTGCTCGACCGGCAGGAAATGCAGATCGGCCAGCTGTTCGACAGCGTGCTGCGCGACACGGCGCTGCTGGTGCGGCAGCATTCCCTGATCATCAAGTCCGACATCCCCACCGATCTTCCACGGATCTGGGCCGACCCCGTGCGTCTCAAACAGGTGCTGATCAACCTGATCTCCAATGCCGTGAAGTTCACGCCGATGGGCACGATCACGATCAGCGCGCAGCTGGCCGATGGCCTGCTGAGAATAGCGGTGGCCGACACCGGCATTGGCATTGCCGAGGGCGATCTGGAGACCATCTTTTTGCCCTTTCGCCAGGCCCAAAACTCGCTCTCGCGGCAGTACGGCGGGTCGGGGCTGGGGCTGCCGATCAGCAGGCATCTGATCGAGCTCCATGGCGGCACACTCAGTGTGCAGAGCACCCTGGGCCTAGGTGCGACTTTTACCATCCATCTGCCTATCCATCCGGTTGTGGCGGCCGATGCTCCGCAGTGATCAGTGCTAGATGCTGCTTGACAAACTAATATTATTAGTCTATAGTCTATATATATTAGTTAAGAGAAGGAATACAGCAATGCGCGTCACCCAGCATGGGGCATATCTCACCCAGATCACCCGCTTCCCCCGCTTTTTTCCGATCAACACCTACCTTGTGCGCGAGGAAGCATGCCTAACACTGATCGATACCGGCATCCCCGGTATGGCCAAAGAGATCTTCCAGATCGCCCAGGGCATGGGCCTGCCGATCACCAGCATCGTGCTCACCCACGCCCACGGCGACCACGTCGGCTCGCTGGATGCGCTGCACACCCTGCTGCCCAGCGCCGAGGTCGCGATCTCGGCCCGCGACGCCCGCCTGCTGGGCGGCGACATGGGCCTGCTGCCCAACGAGCCACAGACCAAGCCGCGCGGCAGCTTCCAGAAGGTCGCCACCACGCCCACCCGGCTGCTCGGCATCGGCGAGCACATCGGCTCGCTGCGCGTGGTAGCCGCGCCGGGCCACACCCCCGGCCAGATCGCCCTCTACGACGAGCGCGACGGTAGCCTGATCGCGGGCGATGCCTTCCACACCCGCCCCAGCGTCACTGTGGCAGGCACCCTGCGGCTGGCCTTCCCCTTCCCAGCCATCGCCACCTGGCACTACCCCACCGCTCTGGCCAGCGCCCGCGCCCTGCGCGAGCTGCGGCCCACGCGGCTGGCCACAGGCCACGGCGACGTGGCCGAGCAGCCGCTGGACGCCATGGATGCCGCCATCGCCGCCGCCGCCCGCGACCTAGCGCAGAAAGGGCTGGCCCATGGGGCGTAGCGTCGGCATCGACCGCGACAAGATCGTGGCGGCGGCGGCCCAGCTGGCCGATGCCCGCCAGCTGGAGCAGCTGACCATGGCTCAGGTGGCCGAGCAGCTCGGCGTCAAGCTGCCCTCGCTCTACAACCACGTCAGCGGGCTGTCCGGGCTGCGCCGCGAGCTGGCGCTCTACGGGCTACGCCAGCTGGCCACCGAATTTGCCATCGCCAGCATCGGCAGGTCCGGCGACGTGGCGATCATCGCCCTGACGAGCGCCTACCGCGCCTACATCCACGCTCACCCTGGTGTCTACGCGGCCACCATCCACAAGCCCGAAGACGACGATCACGAGCACCACCAGCTCGCCGCCACGATCATCAATATCCTGCGCGCCGTCATGGAGCCATACGACCTGAGCGAGGAGCAGAAGATCCACGCCATCCGCGCGCTGCGCAGCGTAGTCCATGGCTTCTGCACGCTCGAACTAAGCAGCGCGTTTGGCATGAAGATCGATCTCGACGAGAGCTTCCGCCTGCTGATCCAGGGCTATATCGCCGGGCTGCGCTCGCTGCAGGAAAAAAATAGCCCGCCAGCATAGCGCAGCCCCCAGCGCTACGGGGAAGATCATGGGCAGCGGCAGGCGCAGCGCCGTAGCGCGGATGGGCCAGGCCGCTGGGCTGCATCGCAGCGCGGCCAGCTATGGTATGATCGCAGCATGACAACACCGCAACCCGAATCAACCTACCGCGAGCGTGTGGCCCGCTTCACCGCGCTGCGCGATCGCGAGCAGCAGCGCAGCGACCGCAACGGCAATATCAGCCTTGGGCTTATCATCATCACCCTGGTGTTCTTCGGCCTGTGGCTCTGGCAGGCCCAGCCGCTGCCGCTGGCAGGCGCGGCCAGCTTCGGGCTGGCCTTCCTGGTCTCATTCATCCGCCACGGCGATGTGAACCGCAGGCGCGACACCGCCCGCGACATGCTCGCCATCAGCCAGGAAGGCCTGGCGCGGCTCGCGCGCCGCTGGGACAGCATCCCACTGGGCGACCCCGCCGCCGCCGACCCCGCGCACCCCTACGCCGCCGACCTGGATGTGCAGGGCCGCGCCTCGCTGGAGCACCTGCTGCACACCCCCGCCACACCCGCTGGCCGCGCGGCCCTGCGCGCCTGGCTGCTAGCCCCCGCCGCCCCCGAGCAGATCCTGCGCAGGCAGGCCGCCGTGGCCGAGCTGGCCCCCCAGATCGAGCTGCGCGACGAGCTGGCCCTGCGCGGCAGGCAGCAGCGCGGCGGCAGCCAGGCCACCTTCGAGCGCCTGCTGACATGGGCCGAGTCGCCGCCGTGGCTGCTGGCCCGCCCCTGGCTGGTGTGGCTGCCCCGAGCACTCGCTGTGGCCGCGCTGGCCCTGCTGGCGGCGCGGCTGCTGGGGCTGCCGGTGGGCGCGCCGCTGGCCACCGTGCTGCTGGTCAACACCGGGCTGTACTTCGCGCTGGCGCGGATCGTCGAACTGCGGATCGAGCAGGTCGCCCAGCGGCAGGCCATTCTGGCATCCTACGCCGAGCTGTTCGCATGCCTGCTGGATGCCAAGCTAGACTCACCCGAGCTGCAGCACATCCAGCAGCAGCTGCACGCCCAGTCGCGCCGCGCCGATGCCCAGATGCGCCGCCTGGCCCGGATCATGCCCGCCGCCGAGATCCGCAAGTGGATCTTCTTCTTTCCCATCCAGGTCGCCACGCTGTGGAGCTTCCACGTGCTGTGGGCGCTGGAGCGCTGGCAGCGCGAGAATGGGCCGCACGCCCGCCAGTGGCTGGCCGCCCTCGGCGACGCCGAGGCCCTGGCCGCCCTGGCCACGCTGGCCTACGACCACCCCAGCTGGATCTTCCCCACGCTCGCCGAGCAGCCGGGCTTCGCCGCGCGCCAGCTGGGCCACCCGCTGCTGCCGCCCGCCGCCTGCGTGGGCAACGACGTGGCGCTGGGGCCGCCCGGCACCATGCTGCTGATCACCGGCTCCAACATGTCGGGCAAGAGCACCCTGCTGCGCGCCATCGGCCTCAACACCGTGCTGGCCCAAGCTGGCGGGCCGGTGTGCGCCAGCCAGCTGCGGCTCTCGCCCATGGATGTGGCCAGCAGCATGCGCGTGCGCGACTCGGTCGAGCAGGGCATCTCCTACTTCATGGCCGAGCTGCAGCGGCTGAAATTTGTGGTCGACCGCGCCGCCCTGGTGCGCGCCGACGGCGGGCGCACGCTCCTGTTCCTGCTCGACGAGATCCTGCACGGCACCAACAGCGCCGAGCGACTGATCGCCGCACGCGCCATCCTGGTGCGCCTGCTCGACCAGGGCGCGCTCGGGGCGGTCTCCACTCACGATCTGGCCCTGGCCGAATCGGGCGACCTGCCCGCGCGCGCCACGCTGGTGCACTTCCGCGAGCACTTCCGCGATACCGATGCAGGCCCGACCATGTTCTTCGACTACCAGCTGCGCGAGGGCATCGCCACATCCACCAACGCGCTGGCGCTGGTGCGGCAGCTGCTGGGGCCAGATGTCGTGGGCGAGGCCTAGCGCCCTTTCGCATGCCCCAAACAAAAACCCTCACGGATGGGCATGATGTGGCGCATCCGTGAGGGTTTTATTGTAAAAGCGTGCAGGCCTATGCGCTTCAGTGCGAAAAGCAGGTCGCACCAATCAGGCCACGCCCGAATCCCCAAAGCAGCGCGCCTGCACACACGAGATCAGCGCATCTGCCGTAAACGGCTTGATCAGGTCGGGCAGCGCCGGGAGGGTCTGGGCCAGCAGCGCCAGCGCGGCGTGGGTATGCCCCGAGGTATAGATCACCTGCAGCTGCGGCAGGGCGGCCATAAGGCGGGCGACCTGGGCCGCAAGTTCGGGGGTGTGGACATCGATAATCAGCACATCCAGCGCCTCATGCGGGCAGGCATGCTCCAGCAGCTCCGGGCCAAATGCCTGATAGCCAGCCAGGGCCAGCGCCGCGCGTGCAAACGCCAGCACGTGCGGGTCGGGGTCCACCACTAGCACGCTCCGGCGCAGCCCAGGGAAAGGCGGCGCGGGCGGCGGCGCAGCTCCCGCCGTGGCGAAGGGCAGGAAGACCTTGAACGTGGAGCCGTAGCCTAGGTCGCTGCCGACCCAGATCGCCCCGCCGAGCTGCAGCACCGCGCGCTGCACGCTGGAAAGCACCAGACCGTTGCTCGTGCCTGAGCGGCGCGATACAAAGAAGGGGTCGAAGATCCGCTCGTAGGCGGCCCGGTCCATACCCTCGCCGGTGTCGCTCACGGCCAGCATCGCGTAGCGCCCCGGCGTGAGCGTGTGGCCGGGCACGCTGGTCGCATCCAGCGCGACCTCGGCGGTTTCGATCAGCAGCGTGCCGCCCTGCGGCATGGAGTCGAGCGCGTGCGCCGCCAGATTCACCAGCACCAGATCGATCTGGTGCGCATCGGCGATGATCAGGCCAAGCGCCAGGTCAAGCTGTAGGCGCAGCTCGACCTGGCGGCCCAGCATCCGCTGCAGCATCAGGCGCAGCCGCTCGATACTGGTATTCAGCTGGAGGGGCTGGGGCATCAGCGCAGGCTGGCGGCTCAGGGCTAGCAGCTGGCGCGTGAGTATCGAGACGCGCTCGCCGGCCTCCTGGATCTGCTCCAGATCGTGGCGCAGGGCGGGGTGCTGCGCCACCTCATCCATCATAAAGCTGCACGCGCCCAAGATCACGGTCAGCGCATTGTTAAAATCGTGGGCCACGCCACCGGCCAGCCGCCCCACCGCCTCCATCTGCTGGCGGCGGATGAGCTGCTGCGCGAAGATCTGCTGATCGGTGATATCGGCGATCGAGAACACCACAGAGCTGATCTGGCCAGCGGCAGCGCGCACGGGGATGCCGTTCAGCGAAAGCACGCGCTGCTCACCGTTGGGCAGGCTGATCGTGTGGTGGATGTCGGGGGTTGGCTCGCCCCGATCAAGCACCTGGCGCAGCGGCATGTCCAGCGCAGGGAGCGTTGCTCGGCGGGCAGGCTCATCAGCGGGCAGCGCCAGCAGCTGCTCGGCGCGCGGGCTGGCAAACACCAGCTGGCCTGCGGCGCTCATCACCACGATCGCGGTTGTGCTGGCGCTCATCACCGCATCCCATAGCTCGCGGTCGGCCTGAATCTGCTCCTCGGCCCGGTGCAGCGCGGTAACATCGTGGGCATTCAGCACGATCCCAGCCGCTGCGGGAATATGCAGCTGGTTCTTCGCCGTCGCCTCGACCCAGCACCACTGCCCATTCTGGTGGCGCATGCGCATCTGCAAGCTCGTGCGCGCCCCTGGTGCTAGGGCCAGCGACTCAAGCAGCGGTACGATCCGAGCCTGATCTTCTGGGTGGATCAGCGGGTAGAGCAGCATGCCGAGGCATGCGGCGGGGGCATACCCGAGGATATGCTCGACCGCCGGGCTTATGGCGCAGATCGTGCCACGCGCATCGAGCAGCGCCACCACCTCCGAGCTGCCCTCGGCAAAGGCCAGCAGGCGCTGCTCTGCCGCCGCCAGCTGGCGCTCAAGCTGCTCAACTCGGCGTCGGAGCTGTTCACCCTGATCAAGACATGTTGTCGGTCCGTCGCCATTCATGGTAACCATACGCTTCCCGTACCAGAGCCTTATTGTCGATACTACCTCCAGTCGTGTGGCAATCGTAGCGAGAAGGCCGGGATCTGTAAAGGGTCAAAAAAAGATCAGTAGGCACACATCCGGGTGGATTCGATGTGGCAACAGGCCGTGGGCTGCTATGTGCTGCCCTAACTTCGCTCATCCGGATCAACCAGACGGAAGCCGATCCCGCGCACGGTGACAAGGTAGCTCGGGTCGATCTTGCGTCGCAGGTTGCGGATGTGCACCCGCAGCAGCTCGTGCGACTCAAGGGCATTCAGGCGCGACTGGTGGCTGCGCGAGGTCAGCTCGGTCCACGAGACCACACGGCCATCGGCCTCGGCCAAGGTGATCAGCAGGGTGAACTCGATCGGGGTCAGGTGCAGCAGCTGGCCATTGAACGTGGCCACGTGGCGGTGGCGATCGATCTCCAGCCCGCCGATGCGCAGAAACCGCTCCAGCGTGTGGCTGGCAGGCGTGCTGGCCGCAGGTGGGGCGGCTTCCTCCACGGGGGTGCCGCCCACCACATCGGCGATCTGCGAGGCGATGGTGCGCAGGGCGTGGGCGCGGCGCATGTTCTCGCGGCGGCGGCGGCCAGCGGCGGACACCGCGGCCAGCATCTCCTCGTTGGGGCAGGGCTTCAGCAGGTAGTTGCAGGCCCCGGCGCGCATGGCCGCCACAGCGGTGGCGATCGTGCTGTTGCCGGTCATAAGGATCACCTCGGGCGGCTCGGGGCGGCTGCGGGCGGCGTTCATCACCTCCACCCCGGTGATATCGGGCATCCAGATATCGGAGAGCACGATATCAAACGTGCCCTGCTCAAGCTCCTCGATCCCGCGCATACCCAGACCCACATCCACCACCCGGTAGCCATTGCGCGTCAGCACGCCTGCCAGCATCACACGCGCCCGCTCATCATCCTCAACCAGTAGTACGCGCAGCGGTGAATCCATAGATTGCCTCACTTCAAAAATCGACAAACCGCTCTGGCCGCGCTAGGCTTTGCGGAACAGATCGTGGAGCTTGCTCCCAAGCGTCGCGGGGCTGAAGGGCTTGGGCAAAAATGCCACGCCAGCCGTCAGAAGGTTCTCGATGATCTGCACATGCTCGGTATACCCCGAGATCAGCAGCACCTGAATAGATGGGTAGATGCTGCTCAGCTCCACCGCCAGCACCGCGCCATTTTTGCCGGGCAGCACCACATCGGTCACCAGCAGGTCGATCAGGCCGGGGTAGGTGTGCACCAGAGCCAGGGCCTGATCGGCATCTGCTGCCTCAAGCACGGTGTACTGATACTTATTTGCGGCCCGCACGATCATCTCGCGCACCAGCGGCTCGTCTTCCACCACAAGGATGGTGCCGCCACCGCTCAGCGTCACGGGCGGGGCTGGCTCGGCCACCTCGGCGGCGGCGATGCGCGGCAGCATCACTGTGAACATGGTGCCTTCGCCCAGCGTGCTCTGCACCTCGATCTTGCCATGCAGCTGGGTGATGATCCCGTAGCAGGTGGCCAGGCCCAGGCCGGTGCCTTTGTCGGGCGTCTTGGTGGTATAGAACGGCTCGAAGAGGTGCTCCTGGGTCTCCGCGCTCATGCCGATACCGGTATCGGCGATCTCAAGGCACACATAGGCGCTCTCGTCGCTCTCGGCACCATACTGGCGGTGGAGCATATTCCGCACGGTGATGCGCAGCCGCCCGCCATTGGGCATAGCATCGCGGGCGTTCACAGCCAGATTAACGATCACCTGCTCGATCTGGCCTGGGTCGGCCATGATCCGCCAGATATCGGCGTCGATCACCGTCTCCAGCTCGACATCTTCGCCAAGCAGGCGCGCGAGCATGCGGCTCAGATCGCTCACAATCGTGCCGATATCCACCGGCTGGGGCGAGATCAGCTGGCGGCGCGCGAAGGCCAGCAGCTGG
The DNA here is from genome assembly GCA_009268125.1 of Chloroflexia bacterium SDU3-3. Classification (NCBI taxonomy): domain Bacteria; kingdom Bacillati; phylum Chloroflexota; class Chloroflexia; species Chloroflexia bacterium SDU3-3. The sequence continues at coordinate 342,165 of WBOU01000001.1, forward strand.
CGGGTGAGGCTAGCCGCTCGCTGCGAGGCCTGATCGACCGCGGCCAGATCCTCGTGGGCGGGGTGGTCGGTCGGCAGGGCCTCCTGCAGGATGTCGGTGCAGCCGTGGATGATCTGCAGGAGATTGTTGAAGTCGTGGGCCACGCCGCCCGCCAGCCGCCCGATCGCCTCCATCTTCTGGGCCTGGTGCAGCTGCTGCTCCAGGGCGCGCTGCTCGGTGACATCGCGGGCCACCAGCACCAGGTAGCCGTCGCCCTGATCCGAGGCATAGGTCACGCGGCCCTCCATCCAGCACCAGGTGCCATCGGCGCGGGCGAAGCGGTAGACGCTCTGCGCGGGCGCGCCGCGCAGGGCCTGCTCGAACTGGGTGCGGGTCTGGGGCATATCGCTGGGGTGGATGTAGTCATAGTAGCATGCGCCGATCAGCATCACCGAGGCGTAGCCCATCTCGTTGGTGTAGGATGGGCTGGCATACAGAAAACCCCCGCCGGTATCCAGCAGGGCGATCAGATCTTTGGTATTCTCGGCGATCAGCCGGTAGTGCGTCTCGCTCTCGCGCAGGGCGCTGGCCACCTGCTCGGCCATATCGGCGCTCTGGCTCGGGTCGGGTGGTGTGAGCGCGCTCACGGCGGCGAGCGCGGCGATCACGGCGGTGATGCCCAGCGCCGCCAGCGACGGCGAGATCGCGGGGAACGAGCTGGTGAGCGAGACATAGCCCGCGCTGGCAAGCGCGAACAGCAGCGCGATCGCGATCTGCAGCAGGGCGCTGCGCCACGTGTAGGCCTCGCGGGTGAACAGGCCGACCGCGATAGTGGCCACGATGCCCGCCACAACGATCGTGATAGTGGCCAGCGCATAGCTGCCCGACACCAGCGGCACATAGCACATCAGCAGGATACCAATGATGCTGACCGCAAGCACCCGGAGCTGTGGGGTTCGTATGGACACGCTACGCCAATCCACGTTCGAAATCGAAAGCTTTTCCTGAGATCGTAGCCAGCGCATCAATCTTGACCTTGCTGTTCGGCGATGCTTGATGATAGGACAAATTGTCATAGTACGGTCGTCAGCTCGTTGGGCTGGGCTGTATTATAACAGATACTTTTCGAGTCTACGATAGATTTATCTCCGATGGCGCGTCCAACATCTGTTAGGAAAGCACGCTCCTAGGTGACCGATTCTACGAAGGGCAAAGGATTGCCCTTGACAACAAGGTACCGATCGGTATAATACTCTCAGCACATATGCATATTTGTCAAGAACAGACACCCTATGGATAACCGTTCGCTGCTGATGCAATGCGCGCTCCGGCTCTTCGCCGCCCGTGGCTACGACGCTATCGGCGTGCAGGAGATCGCCGAGGCCGCCAAGGTGACCAAGCCCACGCTCTACCACTACTTCAAGAGCAAGCGCGGCGTGCTGGAAGCCCTCGTGGCCGAGGGCTTCCAGCCCTTCCTGCACGATCTGGCCGAGGCCGCACGCTTCGAGGGCGATCTGCCGCACTCGATGTACCGCGTTATCACCACATTCTTCGCGTTCGCCCGCCGCGAGCCGCTGCTCTACCGCATGCAGCTGGCCATGTGGTTTGTGCTGCCCGAGAGCGAGGCCCATCAGGTGATCTCATCCATCACCCAGCAGCAGCAGCAGATCTTGGAGCAGCTGTTTCTCGAATCCGCCGAGCGCCACGGCAACATGCGCGGCAGGCACCGCATCTACAGCGCTACCTTTCTCGGCGTCATCAACACCTATATTGGCATATCGCTCAACCACAGCATGGAGCTGAACGACGAGGCGGTGCACCGCCTGATCCAGCAGTTCTCGCACGGCATCTACTCGTAGTCTTTTTTATGTCCGCTCTATACCTACCGGTATGTACCCAAGGAGAAACACGATGCACCCATGGGCCTCCGACAGCTTCTTCTACCACATCTACCCGCTCGGCCTCTGCGGCGCACCGCAGCACAATCACCTCGACACGCCCGCCGTGCCACGCCTCGCCCAGCTCCAAGAGTGGACACCGCACCTCCAGCAGCTGGGTGTGAACGCCATCTATCTCGGCCCGCTGTTCGAGTCGCACAGCCACGGCTACGACACCATCGACTACGCCACCGTCGACCGCCGCCTGGGCAGCAACGCCACCCTGGCCGATCTGGTGGCCCACTACCACCGCAGCGGCATCCGCGTGATCCTGGATGGCGTGTTCAACCATATCGGGCGCGGGTTCTGGGCATTCCGCGACCTGTGCGAGCACGGCCAGGGGTCGCGCTACCGCGACTGGTTCGTTGGGGTCGATTTCGGCGGGCGCAGCCCCTGCGGCGACAGCTTTACCTACGAGACATGGGGCGGCCACTACGAGCTGGTGAAGCTAAACCTGCAGCACCCCGAGGTGCGCGCATACCTGTTTGGTGTGGTGGCGCGCTGGGTAGAGGAGTTCGATATCGATGGGCTGCGGCTGGATGCGGCGGATGTGATGGATATCGGATTTCTGAACGATCTGGCCCAGCACTGCCGCAGCCTGCGCCCTGATTTCTTCCTGCTGGGCGAGGTCATCCACGGCGACTACACCCGCTGGGCCGGGCCGGGGCGGCTGGATGCCACCACCAACTACGAGTGCTACAAGGGTCTCTACTCCAGCCTAAACGATGCCAACTACTTCGAGATCGCCTACGCGCTCAACCGGCAGTTTGGCGAGGGCGGGATGTACCGCGACCTGCCGCTCTACACCTTCGCCGACAACCACGATGTGAACCGGCTGGCCAGCACGCTGCACAACCCCGCCCACCTCTACCCGCTGCACGCGCTGATGTTCACGATGCCGGGGGTGCCATCCATCTACTACGGCAGCGAGTGGGGCATCGGCGGCAGCAAAAGCGCCACCAGCGACGCCCCGCTGCGCCCCGCGCTGCCCAGCCCCGCCCACATGCGCGGCGCGCCCCACCCCGATCTGGCCCACGCGATCGCGCGCTTCGCACAGCTGCGGCGCGAGCACGCGGCCCTGCGCCACGGCGACTACCAGCAGCTGCTGGTGCGCCACGAGCAGCTAGCCTTCGCGCGGGCCTATGGCGGTGAGGTAGCGGTGGTGGTGCTGAATGCGGCGGAGGAGGCGCTGCCGCTGCAGGTGCCCACCAGCCTGCCCGAGGGCACGCGGCTGGTGGATGTGCTGGATGCGGGGCCAGGGGCGGTGGTGCGAGACGGCGCGATCCACCTGGAGCAGGTGCCGAGCTGCTGGGCGAGGGTGCTGCTCGCCCAGCGCAGCTAGCGGGCCTACGGCTCGGGGGCGTAGGGGGCCAGCTCCTCGATGTCGCCCACGTACACCGGCAGGTCGGTGTGGCCGAGCATCTGGCGGATGGCCTGGATCTCACCGATGTGATACCAGTAGTGGTAGGTCACGCGGCGCATAGCCGAGCCGATGCTCTGGCCCGACACATCGCCGTTGTAGGGAAGATCCTGCTGGAGCAGTTCGGTGGTGAGGGTATCGAGGAATTCCTCCGAGCGGGCGACGACGGCGTGCCAGCAGCCCAGCGCCACATCCAGCGGCGGCGTGAACATCGGCGCGCCATAGCAGAAGTCGCGGGCCAGCACCGGCTCCACCATCACGCCCTGGGCGCGGTCGAGCCAGCACTGCTGCTCCTGCCATGCCAGGTGGGCCACGTTCCAGCTGATGCAGTTCATCGGGCCAAGGTGGCGGGTCGCGTCCTCTGCGCTGATGCCCTCAAGGCCGCGCAGCCACTCGCCGCGCGTGAAGCGCAGCTGATCTACCAGAGGGTGTGCCATAAAATTAGTGCTCCTCTTCGTCAAGCACGGGCACAATGGTCTGAAGCCGCTGGGGCGTGATCGTCACCAGGCCGCGCCCGCGAAGATCCTGCACGTGGTACCACACGCCGCTGCGCGAGGGGATGGCCAGCGCCCGCTGGATGTCGCGGTAGGTCGGGCCGCGCTTGTGCTCCTCGTAGAACTCGCGCACGTAGTCCAGGATGCGGTCGCGCGGCTCGGCGCTGGCCGAGCTGTAGGTCTGGCGCTCGCCCGCCTCGGCGGGCGGCGGGGCCTCGCCCTCGGCGGGCTTGGGCGCGGGCTGCGGCTCGTCCTCCATGTCGCCCACCACGATCCGCCCGTAGCGGATCTGCGCGCTGTAGCGCCCTGGGGCGATCTGCAGCTTGGCCGGTGCCCACACCCGCGGGCTTGAGTTGGTGATGTGCAGCTTCTTGCCCGGCTCGGTGTCGCGCCGAGGGATGATCACCACCTTGTCGCCAAACTGCTCGATGCTGATGCGCGGCGGGCGTTCGAGGCGGTACCACAGCTCGCGCCCGATGATCAGCTCCAGCCGCCCCTGGTGCTTGCGGTCGCGCCGACGGTTAAAGCGCACGAATGCCTCAGGGTCGCGGCCATCCGGGTCTGGCTCGGCCTGAAGCATCGAGATCTTGCGTACAACTGGCATCGCGTAGCCCTCGCTTCAGAGAACATTGTTAGGGGTATACTACGAACAAACGTGCGTATTGTCAAGATTGTACGTGTCAACACAGCTATTGCACACGATGGAGAAACCGAGCCGCCAGCGGCGCACCAGCGCGCCGTCCGAGATCAGCGCGATCGCGGCGAGCTCATAGCAAAGGCGGGGAGCGATACGCGCCCCCCGCCCTACGCCACACCTCAGCGCCCGCTAGGCTGCCCGCGAGATCTCGGCCAGATCCAGATCGATATCGCGCTGGATGGCCCACAGCAGCAGCGACTGCGCGCTGTTCAGGAAGAAGTGATTGCCGGGCAGCGCGCGGATGAGAAACTGCCCGCTGGTCTGCTCGCGCCACGGCTCGACCTGATCGTAGCTGGCGATCGCATCCTGGGTGCCCGCGAAGGCGCTGATCGGGCAGGGCAGCGGCGCACCCGGCTGGTGCTGGTAGGTGCCGCACAGCTCGAAGTCGGCGCGCAGGATGGGCACCACCAGCTGCATCAGATCCGTATTGCGCAGCACCTCGTCGGGCGTGCCGTTCATATCGCGCAGGTAGCGGATGAAGCCATCCTCGGGCAGGCGGTAGACCGTCGGGTTGGGGTTGGGCAGCTGCGGCGCGCGGTGGGCCGAGACAAACAGGTGGGCCGGGCAGAGCCCGTGGTGGGCGATCAGGTGGCGGGTCAACTCGTAGCTGATCAGGCCGCCCATGCTGTGGCCAAAGAAGGCAAACGGGCGATCGAGCAGGGGCAGCAGCCCCTCGGCCAGGGCCGGGATGAGTGTCTCCAGGCTGCGAAACGATGGCTCCAAGATGCGGGTCTCGCGGCCAGGCAGGCGCACGGCGTGCACCGCGATGCTGCTGGGGAAGCTGCCCGGCCACGCGCGGTAGACCGCCGCCCCGCCCCCCGCGAAGGGGAAGCAGAACAGCCGCAGCCGCGCCTGGTCGCTCGGCTTCGTCGTATCGATCCAGCGGCTGACAGGTGTGTCCATAACCCTATCCTCTACTACCAAACAAGTTCGATTGCCATTGTAGATGTTTATGACAAAATTGCAACTCGCGGCAGGAGTCAGGGCGCTTTACCACCACGCCAACAAGACACCAAGGGAACACATAAATAACGGCACGAAGACCCGCAGGCGCAACACGCCCGCCCATGATGCGCGTTGGGCCGACCGGGCAACGCGCCACGCATTGCCAACGGTCGGCCCAACGCACCACACGGCCCAGGGCGGGCTAGAGCCGCACGGTCTGGGTGATGTAGCGGAAGAACAGCTTGATGCTGCCCACGCGGATGGTGGTCTTGTCGGCCAGCTGGGTGGGGGTGCGCGGGGCCAGCGGCATCTCGTTCAGGGCCGTGCCGTTGGTGCTATCCAGATCCTCGATGTCCCACTGGCCGCCGCGAAAGCGCAGCAGCGCGTGGTTGCGGCTCACGCCCATCGAGCCGCCGCCCAGGCTGGTCAGGTCGATGTCGGGCAGGCGCTGCGCCCCCGCGTCGGCCCAGCCGATCAGGTACTGGCCGCGCCGCACATCCAGCGGGAAGCGGGCGTTGTTGGGCAGCACCAGCTCGCTGGGCACCGCAGGCGCGGGCGTCAGCTGCTCGACGCTCTGCTGCAGCTGGTAGAACTCGCTGCGGTGCCGCTCCAGCAGCCCGGTGATCCGCTCTAGCTCGCGCTCTAGGTTCTGGATGTCGCGGTACTTGCGGTCTAGCTCGGTGTAGAGCGCCATCCTCCGCTCGGCGGCCATCAGGTTTTCGCGCAGGGTGCGCATCTCCAGGTCGCGCACCCCCAGGTCGCTGCGGGCGCGGGCCAGCCCATCCTCGGTAATTCGGCGCAGCGTCTCGGGCTGGCTGGCCAGGGCGCGCTCGTTGGTGGCGATCCAGTCGCGCAGCTGGCGCACATCCCGATCCACCTGGGCGACGCTGCGGCGGAGATCGTTGATCTCCTTCTCAAGGGAGGCTCGGTCGGTCATTCCATTCACTCCTTGCGGCACAATCAGGCGATGCCGGGTACAATACCCCAGGCGTCGCTGCTTGGCAATTCGACGCCCGGTTCCGCCATTCGGTTGCAGAGAGCGAGAGACGACCATGCAGGGAAGACAGCGTAGCAATATTCGCCCAGGCCTGAGGGTGGCGATCGTGCTCAAGCAGGATCAGCGCACCGGCAGGCGCACCGTGGGCGTGGTGAAGGATATTCTGACCAGCTCGGCCACCCACCCGCACGGCATCAAGGTGCGGCTGCAAGATGGCCAGGTGGGCCGCGTGCAGGAGATCTTGGCCGAGGGCGACTGATAGAGTTCGCCCAGCCTCCCCTAACCTCCCTACCACCAAGCCATCAGCTCGCGATCATTGACCGCTGCCCGCACGCCGTGTATCGTTGGGGCACACCTCAGCACCAATGGAAAGGGCAGCGGCCAATGATCATCATGCTCAACGGCTCCTTTGGCGTGGGCAAGAGCACCACCGCCGAGGCGCTCCGCCAGCGTATCGCGGGCAGCATCATCTACGACCCCGAGTATGTCGGCATGCTCGCCCGCCACCTCACCGAGGGCCTGCGCCAGGGCGAGGAGGCCACCGACGACTTCCAAGACATCGCCCTGTGGCGCTCGCTGACCGTTGCGGCGGCCCAGGGGCTGTGGCGGCGCTACCAGCGCCCCATGATCGTGCCCATGACCCTCGCGCAGCCCGCCTACCTCGACGAGATCCGCACTGGGCTGGCCGCGTGCGCCCCCACACACCACTTCTGCCTGGTCGCACCGCTCGCCACCGTGCAGCGCCGCCTCGCCCAGCGCGGCGAGCAGCCCGGCTCGTGGGCTTGGCAGAAGGCCGAGCGCTGCGTGCCCATACTCGACCACCCCCGCTACGCCCAGCACATCCCCACCGATGGCCGCGAGGTGCCCGCCGTGGTCGAGGACATCCTCGCGCGGCTGCCGCGCTGAGGCCAACGCTTCGTCAGCCCCGCCCAACGCCGCATCCGCACCGCCGAACGAGGAGAAAGCGGGGCCATGCACCCCATCAGCGCCGCTCTGCTTGCCCTCGCGGCGCTGGCCACATGCGTGGCCAGCGCCGCGCCCACTGTGCCAGCGCCTGCCCTGGACAGCGGCCCGAGCTACGCAAGGAAGAAGGCAGCGGGCAGGGCCTCTACTTTGGCCCCAAGAAGTGGCGCGCGCGCATATCAGTCGGCGTGCCGCGCGGAGCGCTCGTCGCCGTCGATGCGGCGAGCAGCGCGTGCACAATAGTGTATCTGCATGACAGTGATCACTGTGAGTCATTATTAAAACATGCTGCCGCGAGAACACATACCAGATTCAATCCATATCATCCCCATCATACATATTGCCCGCATCGCACTAAGGGCAAATCTGCTATCCTCCCACTAGGCGCTTATTATGATGCATTGCAGCTATCGCCCCATCTACAACGCGCGTACTGCAGCTATTGCAAACGAACACGAAGTTTGCCCCTACAACCTCACCATCGCACCGACCTCAGCCATAGGCAAACTGAACGCAGGCAGCTGTTAGATAATCATGCTATACTCGCACAAAGCCGCATGCAGCAGGGCCTACCGCTATGGCAACACCCAAGGCAACGATCGCACTGCTTATCGATGCCGATAACGCGCCCGCATCCAAGATCACCATGATCTTGAGCCAGATCGCCCATTATGGCGAAGCCAACATCCGCCGCGCCTACGGCAATTGGAAAAGTCCCAACCTCCAGGCATGGGAAAACTGCCTGCACGAATACGCCATCCGGCCCATCCAGCAGTTCGACTACACCAAGGGCAAAAACGCATCCGATCTGGCAATGACCATTGATGCGATGGATCTGCTCTACACCCAGCGGCTTGATGCCATCGCCCTAGTCTCCAGCGATAGCGACTTCACACCTTTGGTGATGCGGCTGCGCGCACATGGGCTAAAGGTCTACGGTTTCGGCGAAGAAAAAACACCTACACCTTTTGTCAAGGCATGCACATCCTTTCACTTCTTTGAGCCAAACGGCCGGACCAAAGGCTTGGAACAAAAAACCGCCGCTGAGACCAAGCAGGCTGAAAGTCCGCCAAATACATCCTATCCGCTTTTTCCCGTATTTGATATTCCCGAGAAGCCGCCCCATTCTGCACCATCGCCTGCGCTTATTGAGCCGATTCCAAACCACAATACAACAGCTGCCAACGGTTCAAAGAAAGGCAAGACAACAGCTGTAGCGCCGCAGCCCACCACACCAAAAAAAGCGGCGCAGCCTGCGCCCGCGCCTACCAAAAAAAGCGGCGAGCAGCTCAAGCACAATACCATGCTGCTCAATAGACTATATAAAGCGCTCGATGAAGCCAAAAAAGATGATGGCTGGGCAGATCTTGCCAGTGTTGGAAGCTATCTCTCACAGCAGGCAGGGTTTACGCTGCGCAGCTATGGCTACAGCAAGCTGCGCAGCCTGTTCGAGGCCATCGATCTTTTTGAGGTACAGATGCGCGCTAAGGCCGCCTACGTGCGGAGAAAATCTAGCGCTGGCGCAAAAAAGACCAAGGCTTGATCTAGGCCAAACCAGGCTTAATCGCATTGGAATGCGATTAAGCCTGGTTCATCCACTTGACCCAACGCTTCATCCACTCGACCCAACGCTTCATCCACCCGACCCAACGCTTCATCCACCCGACCCAACGCTTCATCCACTCGACCCAACGCTTCATCCACCCGACCCAACGCTTCATCCACTCGACCCAACGCTTCATCCACCCGACCCAACGCTTCATCCGCTCGACCCAACGCTTCATCCACTCGACCCAACGCTTCATCCACCCGACCCAACGCTTCATCCGCTCGACCCAACGCTTCATCCACCCGACCCAACGCTTCATCCACCCGACCTCACGAACTCTACCTACCGCACCATATGCTACAATGCCCGCCACATCATCCCGACAGAGAAGGAGCGACGATGCGCAAGCTTATCTACTATGTGGCGTGCAGCGCCGATGGCTTTATCGCTCGTAGCGATGGCAGCTACGACTACTTCCTGTTTGATGGGGAGCACTTTAACGATCTCATCACACGGTTCCCCGAAACATTCCCCGCTCCAGCTTGGCAGCCTATGGGCATCAGCGGACCAAATAAGCTTTTTGATACAGTGCTGATGGGCCGCGAAACGTATGAGGCAGGATTACCTGTAGGGCTCACCAGCCCCTACCCACAGCTGCGGCAGTATGTCTTCTCGCGCAGCATGGCCGAAAGCCTCGACCCGCAGGTCACGCTTGTGTCTGATGGTGCGGAGGCGTTCGTGGCGGCGCTCAAGCAAGAGGATGGCATGGCGATCTGGCTGTGTGGTGGGAGCAAGCTAGCGGCGACGCTGCTACCGCAGATCGACGAGCTTATTCTGAAAGTAAACCCCGTGCTTATTGGCCAGGGCAGACCGCTGTTTGATGGAAAAGCTACCACCATCGGGCTGAAGCTGCTGGAGAGCAAGCCCTATGCAAACGGCTTCGTGCTTCAGCGCTATGCGCTAGAGCAGCGAGCCTAGCCCAACGCACCCACAAGCTGTATGGCCATATCGATCAAGCAGAGCGAATGGCCATACGCATCACACCAACCTATGAATATCACATCTATCATCACATCCATTGCCGCCATCGGTGCGCTGGCCGCGCTGCTACCCATAGCGGCCACGCCCAACGGCAGCGCAGCCAGCACCGCTGCCGCCTACGACGATGCCCCCGTAGTGCTGACCGGGGCCGACCTGCCGACGCTGGCGGGCAATGCACCAGGCACCATTGTCGCTTGGCGCTACAGCGGCATCTGGAAGCAAATCCCAGTGCAGATCGATGAGCGCGCCGTGGTGGACTATGCTACCATCTACAAGAACAGCGCGATGACCGGCGTCACCGCGCTGGTATACACCGACGCAACTACGTGGACCGGGGCTGATGCCAATGCGACCTTCGACACCAACGATGAGCTAGTGTTCATGGCACGCGATGCGGGCCAGCGGCCTGCAGTGTGGGCCGACCCGCCCCATGTGGTGGCTGGCACCGCCCGCGAGGTGCGGGTGAGCGATCCGCAGGATGCGCAGAACACCACCTATGTCTACCTGTTCGAGCAGGATGGCACGCTCGACCAAACGGCGGGGTCCAGCTATGTGTCGTACAGCTTCGCGCTGAACGGCGGGGCCTACAAGAGCGTCTACACCAACCCAATGGCTAGCACTGGGCCAAACCCCGAAAGCTCGACAGTGGTAGGCCAGACCTACCAGACCCACTTCACTGACCGCTGGGTGAACGACGAGCTATGGCTCACCGGCACGAATGGCACCTCAGCCGATCTGCTCGACCGCCACAAGGTGCTGTTTGCCCCTGGCAACTGCGGGCGCAGCGAGAACACCTTCTCGAATGGCGTGTCGCCCTACCCGATCGGTGCGTTCATCGCCAACAAGAGCGGGCCGGTGCGGGCCATCCGCTCGTATGTTGGGGCCAACAGCGGCCCGCTGACCCAGCGCGACCATCTCTTTTACGGCCAGCACCAAGAGATGCGCACCGCGCTGCGCGTGCACAGCGTCCCAGGGATCATGGACTTCTTCGACTGGAGCGATCAGGCCGTGGGGATGACCTACGCCAACTCAAACAATACAGCGGGTGTGACCGTCGACGGCGTAGAGGAGACGATCACAGCTAGCAATCTAGCCTGGGCAATGATCAGCGGCACGCCGGGGAGCATTGTCGAAAGCTACGCGGTAGAAAGCGACATCGCAGGGCTTCAGCCGACCTCGTACTACCTCGACGACGCAACCCCATCGACCACGCAGTGCACCGGAGACAGCAAAGCCATCGGCTCGGCGGGCGTGTGGATCAACCAAAGTATCCCGTGCACCGACCCGCTGCCCGCTTCGTTTGGCGGAACGTGCCCGAGCAGCTACAAAACGCTGAAGCTGCGCCGCTCGATGCACTATAGCGGGCAGTCGACGACTGCAGGCGCTGCCGCCGACTATGCCACCGCCGACGCGCAGCCGCCTTCGGCCAGCGTGGGCGCGTGGGTGGCCCCCACTATGACCCCGACCGCCACGCCTGAGACTCCGACCATAACGCCTGAGACCCCGACCATAACGCCTGAGATCCCGACCATTACCCCTGAGACCCCGACCATAACGCCCGAGACCCCGACCATTACCCCTGAGATCCCGACCATAACGCCCGAGACCCCGACCATAACGCCCAGCGTTACTGCCACTCCAACAGTAGCACCACAGCCAGCAGCGCATAGCATCTATCTACCGCTGATCATAGCACCATAGCCTATCGCCAGAATGAAAGGCAGGCCGCATGATTTCTCATGCGGCCTGCCTGCTTTGATCAAGGCAACAAATGAGCGCTACGCCTGGGCGCACGCCTGATACAGCGCAGAGTAGAAGGCATCCGGCTCAATCGAAAGCGGCAGGCCCGACACCCCGCCATCGCCCGCCTCCACCACCAGCCACGAGCCATCCTCCTGCGCCGCCACATCCAGCGTGATAAAGCGGTTGGCAAAGCGCGCGGCCAGATCCTGCCATAGCCCACGGTTCGCATCCAGCGCCGAGGGGTCGCGAAAGGGCGCGTGCGCAATGATCGCCCCATCGAAACAGAACAGGCGGTACTCCTCGTGGATCGGCTGGCCCTGCATATTCTGGCCAAGCTCGACCAGCGGGTGGTAGCGCCGCAGCACCAGCCCCTTCTCGAACAGGCTGCCGCGCTCGTAGAGAAACGCCGCAAGCGTGCGCTCAAAGTCGGGGCGCGTGGTGTGGGCCGGAAGGTAGCAGGCCTCGCGCCAGCGATGCTTGGCCGACTTCACAAAATCCTTCAGAATGGCCGGGGCATCGGACACCTGGCCGTACAGCTCCCAGGCCCTCCCCGTATCGCTTCCGTCCATCCACACTGTCTCGGGGGTGTGGCCGCGCAGATGGGCGTAGGCCAGCGGCAGGTAGTGCGCCTCGGCGTAGGCCTCGGGCGGGGTAAGCGGCTGATAGCCGCGCTGGGCCAGCGCACTGTAGAGCGTGGCGTACTGCGTGTCGCTCAGCATCCAGCCACGGTAGAGCAGCGGCTCGCCAGCCTCGGGCGCGGCGGGGCAGCGGCGCAGCGAGCCGCGCAGATCGCCAGCGCGCAGCGACTCTAGCTCGTAGAGCGCGCACGAGAACCCGGCGGCGCGCGCAGCCTCGTACTCGGCCTCGTAGTCAGGGTCGGGCCTGGTGGGCGCAATGGGCAGGCTGGGAAACAGGATGTGCATGGTGTTGTACCTTGGCGTGGGCCTGGGGCCTAGCCCCACAGGGTAGGCTGCACAGGCGGTCGGCAGCCGTGCTATGATAGGCGCGGTTGGGCAGCTATCGTACCATAACTTCGACGATGTATTGGCAACGTTGAGCCAAGCGCTAGCAACAAACAACCCGTCATTGGGAGCCATCGACGATCTATCCAAGCATTCTTTTTTGTGCAGAGGGAACCACATGACCGCCACCTACAACATCACCGAAGAAGACATCTACGCCTTTAACCACTACAGCATCGCCCATGTGCCACTTGTCAAAGCTAATATCCGCACTACTGGTTTCACCTTTCTTCTATTTGCCTTCCTACTTGGAATAATTTTCCTGATTACACATGATAACGTCTTCGTCTTTGTCTCTCTGTTTGGGCTAACAGCCTTAAGTTTCTCGATGGCTATCTACATTTTGGTCTTCTCAAAATACTATATTGGCAATACGCTCAAAGGGCAGATCAAAAAAGGCGTCTATCAAAAATTGCTTGGCCGACAGAGCCTCACCCCAACCGCGCAGCAGCTACACTTAATCACGCGATATTCCGAAACAAACTACCGCTGGGGTGGAATAGACAGCATCGAGCTGAATGATACGCATATGTTTCTGTTTGTCAGTGCAGCTCAAGCTATCATTGTGCCGAGCCGCGCCTTTGAAAGCAAAGCGCTCTGGCAGACCTTTGTCGATGAGGTGAAAGAGCACCACAGCCGCGCCATCCAGCAGAATCTGGCAGCAATAGCAGCGCAGCAATAGCGAGAGGAAGCCATGCAACCACTCACCATCCGAGCAGGCTGGACAGAAGAAGATCTGATCGAGACACTCCGTGACGTGCGCAGCCTCAGCCGCCCACGTATTATTATGAAGTATGTCGGGGGAGTGCTGTTGCTCATGTGCGGTGTACTGTTCCTACTCCTGGGAGCAATGCAAAGCCTGTACTATGGCAGCTTGATGGTAGCATGCTTCCTCTTTGCTGCGCTACTGCTGCTGGATGCACCGATTAGCCTGTGGAGGCTCCGGCAAAACCTGCGAGCGAACCCCGACATGCAGCAGCCGATGGTAATCAGCTTCGACGAGCATGGGATGACCATCCACCAGCGCAAGATCGAGCAGCGGATCGACTGGAAGATGTTCAGCCGGTTCCACGACCTGCCGCGCTGCTTTGTGCTAGCCAGCAAGTCGCACCGCTACACCCTGCCCAAGCGCTGGCTCAGCCCCGCCGAGCAAGACGAGCTGCGGGCAATGGTGGGCGAGCGGCTGCCGAACAAAGCGTAGCGCATAGCAAACGGGGCGTCGGCGTACCCCAACGCCTCGTTTGCCCAGCCCAACGATCCATCCAGCGCGGCGCATAGCCGCCCACCGCCCGCCGCCGCAACAACGGAGCCGCCGCATGACTACCTTCCCCGTCGCCAACGTCCTAACCAACACCCAGCCGCTGCGCGTGATCGACAGCGCAGCGGCAATCACAAACCTGCTGCCCTACCCCATCGAGCAGATTGGCCCACTGCCGCCGCTGGCCATCTGCGGCGAGGAGCACCCGCTGATCGCCGCCGCCGTGGAGGCCTTCACCAAGCGCCGCCCGCTCCTGCTCTCGCCCGACATCATCTGGTTCTGCATCGCGCAGGGCTTCGCCAGCCACATGGCGCTCCACGCCGAGAAGCTGCGCGGGCGATTCGTCGACCACCAAGGCAAGAAGCGGCTCGAAGTGCGGCGCGATGACTTTGCCATCGGTCGTGTGAACCCATGGAATGAAGTATTTGATGCCTTCTCGCAGCAGATCGAGACCAACATGGGTGTGGGAATGCACCGCCTGATTGTGGCCAACTTCACTACGACCGATTCAACAAAGCAGGCTGCCTCGGCAGTGGCAATGATGGACTCTTTTCAATACTATTTTGAATTCCAGGTTTTCTTGCTTGGCTATAGCGAGCCAACAGAGGATATACCAATCCGACCTCGCGAAGGCATCCCCTCGATCACGCTGCTGGGTACGCCCGCCGACTGGCGCTCGGTGCGACAGCGCGCCCTGGCGCTAGGCGAGTACGGCCTGGCGTGGTGGGTCAACGAGCTGCGGCCCATCCTCGACGGGCTGGTGGCCAGCGCCGAGGGACAGACGGACCGCGCGTTCTGGAAATCGTTCTTTCACCGCCGCAGCGGGTGGGAGGGCGAGGAGATCACTGGCTGGGTTCACACATTGTTTCCCTACCTCAAAGAAGGCGATGCAAAACCCTACGCAAACCCCCGCCTGCCACAGTGGCGGGAGCGTCTGCGCGCCGCCCAAGCCGCGGCGATCATCCAACAATCGCCGCTGGACAAGCCGCCATCGGACATGCCCGACGACGTGTTCAAACGACGAATCGCATTCACCAAACGCAACTACGGGCTATCGGCGCGGGCGTTCCCTGTGGGGTTCTGCAGCGCACCAATAACACTCATCACGCCCTTTGCCACCGATGAACTGCGCTTTATCGGCGGGCTGTTCGGCGTCGCGCCGGATGCGGCGAGCGGCGCGCTCACGCCCGCGTTTGGGTGGGCGGTGGCATACGATAATCTGAAGCCAGAGAGACAAGGATACTAGCGCAGGCCTTCTGCAAAGCTAGAGTATCCCTATGATCGGGTAAGCACTCGCAACGCTACCGCACCTGCGCCGAACGCCTCATCCGGCGCACCCAACGAACAAGGAGCCACCGCCATGATCGCATTCGCCGTCTCCGACGTGGCACTCGCGCCCAAGCCGCTGCCCACGCTGCCCCACCCCGAAACGATACGCGCCACGCTCGCCGTCAAAGTCGAGCAGATCGGCCCGCTGCCGTCGCTGGTCATCTGCGACGACCGCCACGCGCTGGTGTCCGCTGCCCGCTGCGCCTTCTACGACCACCGCCCGCTGGTGCTCTCGCCCGACATCATCTGGTTCTGCATCGCGCAGGGCTTCGCCAACCACATGGCCATCCACGCCGAGGAGCTGCGCGAGCGCTTTGTCGACTTCAGCGAAAAGAAGACGCTGGTCGTCGAGCGCAGCGACTTCCGGCTGGGCCAGGAGAACCCGTGGGAGGAGGTGTTCAGCGCGTTCTCGCAGCAGATCGCGGCCAGCATCGGCGAGGGGATGCGCCGCCTGCTAGTGGCGGACTTCTCCACCACGGGCGCGGTCGAGCGCGCCGCCACCGAGGTGCTGATGATGGATGCGTTCCAGGCATACTTCGAGTACGAGATGCGCGTCGGCTGCGGCATCCCCTCGATCACGCTGCTGGGCACGCCCGCCGACTGGCAGTCGGTGCGGCAGCGCGCCCTGGCGCTAGGCGAGTACGGCCTGGAGTGGTGGGTCGACGAACTGCGGCCCATCCTCGACGAGCTGGTGGCCAGCGCCGAGGGAAAAGTGGACCGCGCGTTCTGGCAGTCGTTCTTCCACTACCGCAGCGGGTCGCTTGTCCAAGAGATGACGGGATGGATACAGGTGCTGTTCCCCTACATGACCACATCGCAGAGGCCGACCGAGGAGAAGGCGCAGCAGTTCCTCAAGGATATCGCCGTGCTTGAGGCCGAGGAGGAGAAGGCGATGGAGGCCGCCGAGGATGAGATAGCGCGGCAAGCGCTTCGAAAACGCTACCGCAGGAAACACATGCTTCTCAGCCAGCGCGTCATGCGGGCATCGACGCTGGTGCCAAACACCTTTATGACGGGCTGGAGCCAGCGGCTGCGCGCATCGCAGGCGGATGAGGATACCAGAAATGGCCCGGGGATGGGCCAACTCCCGTCGGCGATCTCCAGCGCGCCCGTGCGCTGCGAGGATGTGCGAACGGGAGAGCCAGCCAACCTGCGGTTCGTGGCGGGGCTATTCGGCGTCGCGCAGGATGCGGTGAGCGGCGCGCTCACGCCCGCGTTTGGGTGGGCGGTGGTGTATGACGAGGGCGGGGCGGGGGCGTAGCCCTCACATGGTGTCACTTTTGGTGATGTTTCCGCATCGTTTTGGGGTCGGGACGATCGTAGGCAATGCTTGCCGCGTTGCCCGGTGGGGCCGACCTACTGCGGCCTCAATAATGACGGTTCCGCGTGCTGGTGGATGGATGCCCTGCGCGGGCAGCGCCTAGGGGCCAGCCCCTAGGAACCCCGCGAGGGGGCGATGCCGCCTTCGAAACCCCCAATTTACAGCATTCCTATGCCGAATGATGGCGGCTAGTGTTCGTGCATATGGCCATCAAAACATGTGCGGCACCTTCGCCGCATGGGAAAGGTGGGCTGGTGGGCCACGATCATAGATTGGCTCAGTGTATACGATATGCGTGGCTCGGCACCCATGATTGCGCGTTTTACTGCTTCCAAAAGCCTCGCCTACAAAAGTGACACCATGTGAGTCGTTGTCCCCTTTTGTTGTTGGACAGAAATCCCAACGCATCTCCCTGACCATAATGCGCTCCCAGAGCACTTGATAGCCCTCACTGAAGCGGTTCTCGATCAAACAGCCGACGTATCCGCTGTTTGGCAGGAAATCGGCGATCTCTGGTATGTTGTCGGCAATATTGAGGAGGAATTCACAGCTCAACGTGATGATGTATCGCTCGCGGTCTACTATGCATGTGATACGGCGCTCAAAGCGTGCTATGAAGCACTCAACGCCGAATTTCTCGGAGATATACGGCACTGGGAGCAGTACACCAATGAAGATGTACCGGACTTCGCGCGAGACACCGCATCATCGGCAATGGTAGCGAATGCAGGGGGCGGCGACGTTCAGCCAGAGGACGAGGAAAGACGGCTGGCGTTTTGGAGGTGGTGGTTAGGGGGGGCTATTCCCACGGCATGGGAGCAAGCAGCACAATACCGGGAGCACACCGCCCATCTCGGCGCGATGAAGCCGCCTACCCGCGCTCGGGCCTGCCATCCTTCCAGAGCGCGAAGGGGACGATGCCGTGGGCGCGGGGCAGGGCCAGATCCTCGGGGGCAGGCTCGGCGAGCACCAGGGCCACGCTGAGGCCGCGCCGCCGCATGGGCAGCAGCGCCGCGAGCAGGTCGCGGTCGCAGCGGCCCGTGATCACCACCAGGGTGCCGCCCCAGCCCAGGCCGGATGCGGCCTGAGAGAGCAGCGCGGGCAGCGCCGCGCCCTGGGCTGGCTCCAGCCGCCCCAGCGCGCCCAGCAGCGCGATCAGGTGGGCGCGGCCAGCGCCGCTGGGGATGGCGGCCAGCGGCGCTCCGGTGGCGGCGTCGGTGCCGGTGGCGCAGAGGCCGACCGCCTGCGAGCGCTCGCCCAGGAACACCGCGATGGATGCGGCGGCGGACGCGGCGCGCTCCATCAGGTCGTAGGCGAAGCGGCGGGGGTAGTCGTCGGGGGAGAAGGCCAGCGCCACCATGGTCTCCAGCGCGATGGCGGGCTGGTGGCGGCGCACCATGGGCACGCCCACCCGCGCGGTGCTCTTCCAGTCGATCTGGCGCACGCCGTCGGTGGGCTGGTAGGGGCGCAGGCCGGCAGGCCGCACCGGGTCGGTGAAGAGGCGCCGCTGGGCGGCCATGGTGCCGTAGGGCAGCGCGGCGGGCAGGCCAAGCTCGTGCAGGGGCAGCACGCGGGGGTAGATCGTGATCGGCGTGGTGGAATCACCCTGCACCGACTGCTCGCCGAAACCCAGCACGTCGCCCAGCTCCACGCGCATGGGGCCGAGGCGGTAGTAGCCGCGCTGCTGGCCCGCCAGCGTGTAGCGCAGCGTGCGGCGCTCGCCGGGGGCCAGCGAGAGCACCTCGCGGATGGCCGGGGGCGTGCGCAGCGCGGGCGGGATGCTCTCGTGGATGGCCAGCCAGGGCAGGGGCAGCAGGCTGGCGTTCGCGATCTCCAGCTCGACCTCCAGCGGCTCCTCGGGGAAGGCGGCGGGCGGGGCGGTGCGCCGCCACGAGACGCGGCGCGCGCCGCGCCAGACCCACAGCCTCGCCGCGATCTGCAGGCCCGCCACCAGATAGAGCAGGTAGAAGAACAGCTCGCTGCGCAGCGCGGCGGCCAGCACGAACAGCGCCACGGTGAGCCAGAAGAGATCGTCCATGGCGCGCTACCGCCCCGCCGCGCCCAGGTCGCCCAGGTCCAGCGGCGTCTCGGCCACCACCGCGTCGAGCACCGCCGCCGCCGTGCGCCCACGCAGGGCGCTCTCGGGGCGCAGCAGCAGGCGGTGGCGCAGCACCGGCCCGGCAAGGCGCTTCACGTCGTCGGGCAGGGCGTAGTCGCGGCCAGCCAGCGCAGCCAGGGCCTGGGCGGCGCGGAACAGCGCGTGAGTGGCGCGCGGGCTTGCGCCCAGGGCCAGGTCGGGGTGGGCACGGGTGGCCCCCACCAGCCGCACGATGTACTCGCGCAGCGACGGCTCGACGTGCACGCCCCACACCGCCTGCTGCAGCGCGGGCAGCAGCGCGCCATCCGCCGCCGGGCCAAGCACGGCGATGGGGTGCGCGCCGCGCAGCACATCCAGCATGCGCAGCTCGTCGGCGGGGGAGGGGTAGCCCATAGCCACCTCGATCAGGAAGCGGTCGAGCTGGGCCTCGGGTAGGGGGAAGGTGCCCTCGTACTCAACTGGGTTCTGGGTGGCCAGCACGAAGAAGGGCGCGCGCAGCGGGCGCGTGGTGCCATCCACCGTCACCTGGCCCTCACCCATGGCCTCCAGCAGGGCGCTCTGGGTGCGCGGGGTGGCGCGGTTGATCTCGTCGGCCAGCAGGATGTGGGTAAAGACCGGCCCCGGCTGGAACGCGAACGCGCCGGTGTCCTGGCGGAAGATCGAGACGCCCAGCACATCGTTGGGCAGCAGATCGGGGGTGCACTGGAGCCGCCGGAACTCCAGGCCGAGCGAGATCGCAATGGCGCGGGCCAGCATGGTCTTGCCCACGCCGGGCACGTCCTCCAGCAGGGCGTGGCCGCCGCACAGCAGCGCGACCAGCAGCAGGTCGAGCGACTCGGCCTTGCCGACGATGACGCGCTCGACGTTGGCGCGCAGGGCAGCTGCGAACGGCGCAATATCAGAAAGCGTTGCCACGAGATATATCCTCTGTTCCAAGGCCACCATGGGCATTATAGAGCGCGGCACGGCGGTTGACAAGGTAGGCCTTTTTAGCACCGGTTTTTTTCACCACGAAGACGCGAAAGCGCGAGGGAGTGGGAGGCATTTACCACCAAGACTCTAAGACTCCAAGGAGGGAGAGTGGGCGAATATGGCGAAGAAGTAAAGAAGGACAATCCTAGCCTAACATCAATTCTCACTATTTACATGTAGCGGTATTCAATGGTAATATTCTCTCATTTCGTTGTAGTCGTTAAGATAAGAGGAGCAGGCTATGATAACTCAACCATCATTTGAAGAATATCGTCAGGAATGGCTCCAAGATATCCTTGAAGGAAGCCCTTCCACTTCTGAGCTAGGAAACAGATTCTCAAGAAAATTAATCACTCAATGGCTTGATATTAATGACTCTGATGACGATATTATTTATTGTGATGGTAAAGGTGATGGTGGTATTGACATCGCTTACTTGAGAAGATCAGAACCAGAAGAAATAGAAAATGACAAAATTTCAAACTATGGCGATACCTGGTATCTAATACAAAGTAAATACGGTAGTGCCTTCCGTGGAACAAAAACGATACTAGACGAAAGCATAAAAGTTATAGATACTCTCAAAGGAGACAGATCAGATTTATCTTCTATAGCAGATAGTCTTTTAAAAATGCTTCAAAACTTTCTTTTGAACAGAAGTCCATCAGATAGATTAATTCTAGTATTTGCAACCGAAGAAGCTCTAAACTCGTCTCAGAAGAAATACCTCACCAAGGTTCAAGAAATCGGAAGGATGCACCTCGGCAACATATTTGATGTTGAAACGGTTTCTATTGATACAATCTATAAAAGAATACTAGAAGAGCCTATATCAGGCGAATCAAAAGTTAGAATAACCATAAATGCTGATTTAGCATTCTCTGGAAAAGATCTTCTAGTTGGTGCCATCCCATTGCGTAACCTTTATGGATTTTTGAAATCATATCGAAAAATAACAGGAGATCTCGACCGATTATATGAGAGAAATGTCCGTAAGTTCCTTGGAGCAAAAGGAAAAGTAAATAGGTCTATGTATGAAACGCTACAGAAAACCCCTGAACAATTTGGCCTTTATAACAATGGCATAACCATCGTAGTTGAAAACTTCTCAGGCAGCAATGGAAATTTTAGCCTTATAGAGCCATATATTGTAAATGGCTGCCAAACTAGCCGAACCATATGGGATGTCTTTCATCAAAAATTTAATTCTGGTGGTACAGGAAAGAATGCAGAGTTACTTTCTTGGAAAGCTCAAGCAGAGCAAGGGATTGTCATTGCAAAAATAGTAAGGGTTGGGAACTCTGGAGATGAGCTTCTTGAAAAAATTACTAGATATACAAACAATCAGAATGCAGTTCGAGAAAAAGACTTTCTAGCACTTACATCAGACTTCCGAAAGCTCTCACAGATGATGGGAGATCTATACAATATCTATTTGGAAACGCAACGTGGAGGTTGGGAATCTCAAAGGGCATATCAGAAACAGCATCCCAATCAAAAACAATACCATGAACACACTAACGTTTTTGACTTAATCAAAGTATATGGTTCCGGGTGGCTTGGTGAAGCAGGTGTAGCTATGAGTAGAAATTCTGCCTTTCTACCAAATGGAACCATATTCCGTAGAATCTTCAACCCTCAAGATTCAGATGATCTACTTACAGTAGAAGATTTTTATGCAGCCTACCTCATTCAAAAATGTGCAGATCTATATAAGTTCGGGCGCACTGCTGAAATATCTTCGAGAAGACAGACGCGATTCTTATTCTACATGGTTGTATTAGAAATAATAAGGGGTATACTAAAATTAAATGGCTCTAATATACACCCTAAAAACATGACTCAAGCAGTCATTAATATATTTAATCCAAAAAATGAAATCGCATCTAATGAACTCCTTCAAGTTTGCGGCGATATCATTGGTGAATATATGCAATCTTCTAACGATGATTCTATCTTCAAAGAACCTGCTTATCAACAAAACTTCAACAATAATTTAGTAAGTTATCTCTCTTGGGAACAACTAGGAAAAAGTAAAGATACTTCACCAAATTTACACAGGCTAATTGCTCTTTATATACGCACTATGAGTAGAGGAAACCCATCACCAAAAGATATTATATTGAAAGCCATTAACGAGTAGAATACACTTCTTCTTAGTTTATAAGAAGTGTATTCTACTCCATATTTGAAAGTCAACCCAACGCCCGCCCGCCCTCGCCCGCCCGCGCGAGCGTCAGCATCAGCACGCGGTAGCAGGTGAGGAACAGCACGCTGGCCCCGCTCCCCCAGTACATCGCCTGGATGAACGGCTGGGTGGTGTCGCTTCCGCTCATCAGGCCGTGCGCGAGGGCGAGCGCGAACACGCCGTAGCTGATGGCGTGGATGGCCCGCCACGCGCGCCGCCCGAGCTGCTGCCGCGCGTAGAAGCTGGCGCAGGTGATCACCATGCCGTAGATGCTGATCTGGCCAAGGCCCACCCAGAGCTGCGCCTCCTGGGGGTAGGCGAAGGGCGTAAGGATCTGGCCGAGGCTGGCCTGGATGTAGCGGTCGCCCAGCAGCACCAGCGCGTGGAACAGGCCGAAGGCCAGGCCCAGCAGGCTGGACTGCTGGTGCAGGTCGAAGGCGGCGGGGCCGCCCGGCCAGAGCTTGGCGAAGCGGTCGGAGATCAGCAGGCCCGAGGCCATGGAGAGCCACAGCAGGGCGTAGGCCACCACCGCGCTGCTGCGCGAGAGGTACCAGAACGCCTTCGGCTCGGCCCCCAGCAGCGAGCCGCGCAGCCCCGGCAGCACCTGGGGCAGCAGCGCCAGCGCTGCTGCCACGCCAAGTGCCGTGCCGAGCGCTACCAAGGCAGCTTGGCTAGCGTGGTTCGGCGGCTGAACCTTGGTCATCTGGTCGGGCGCGCGCGGCGGGGTGGCCGTGGGGCGCTGGACTGGGTTAGCGGACATAGCTCGGCTCCTCTCGGTCGGCCCAGCGGTACAGCGACATCCGCTGGCTTGTGCGCACAGTCCCATCCTCCAGCACCAGCAGCCCAGCGAGGCCAGGGCGCGACTCCAGCCAGGCCAGCCCGGCCTCGCTGCCGCGCAGTAGGGCCAGCTTGGCAGCGGCCTCGGCCATGGTCAGGTCGGGGGCGACCACGGTGGCGCTCAGCACATCGGTGACGGCGGGTCGGGCGGTGGCCGGGTCGATCAGGTGGTGCTGAGGCAGGCCGCCGCGCAGCCAGCGCCGCAGGTCGCGCCCGGATGTGGCCACGCCTACGTGGGCCAGCATCAGCATGTCCAGGTCTTCGCTCGGAGCGAGGGGGCTGGCCACCGCCACCGGCCACAGGCCCTCCGGCGCAGGCGGCGCACCCACGGCGATATCGCCGCCCGCATCCACCAGGGCCGGGCCGTAGGGCGCGAGCCGCGCCAGCGCGGCCTTGGCCGCCCAGCCCTTGGCCACGCCGCCCAGGTCGAGCCGCACGCCCTCGGGCAGCAGCACCGTGCGGCGGCAGCGGTCAAGCTTCACGGTGCGCCAGTCGGGCACAGCGGCGGGCGCGTGCGGCGGCTGAACAAGTACATCTCGCACCTGCGCAAAGTCGCGGTCGTAGCCCGCACCCTCAAGCGCGCCCAGCACGGTGGGCGTCACTAGGCCGCCCGTGGCCTGGGCCACATCCAGCGCCAGCGCCAGCACCTCGGCCAGCACCGGGCTGACCACGGTGGCGCGACCAGCGCGGCGGTTCACCCAGCTCAGCTCGCTCTCGGGCAGGAAGCGGCTCAGCACCAGCTCCCAGCCCTGGAACCACGCGGGCACCTGCCGGAGCAGCGGCGCGTCATCCGGCAGGCGCTCCACGATCGCCAACATATGCGACCCCATCGCGCGAAACGCTATCTCGCCCATGGCTGGCTCCTCTCTAGCGCGATGAGCGCGTGCGCGCCCTGGGGGCGGGCATCGTCGACTGCGCGCTCGCCACAGCGGTGGGCAGTGTCACCTCGGGCACATCGGCCTGGGCGGTGGGCTGGGCTGCAGCGGCGGGCTGGCTGACCACCGGCACCAGCGTGGCCACTGGTGCTGTGGTCGGCAGCAGCGCCACGCTCGGGTCAACGCTGGGATTGGCCGCCACCTGCGTGGCCTCGGCTGGGTTGGAAAGCGCGGCCCAGCAGCCCACGGTGGCCGCGACCGCCGCCGAGGCCAGCAGCATGCCGATACCCGACGACTTCGCACGTGATGTCTGTTGTTTTTTCATGATGCTATCTCTCATGCTATGTCAAGCTGGAAACCCAGTGCTAGTCGTCCTGATGCTCTCGCTCGCCCGCGCCCCGGCGTCCCTCGTGCTCGCCGCCTATGCCCAGCACCTGGCCGCTGGCCGCATCCACATACACCGCCACGCCATCGGCGAAGCGCACCTCGTAGAGCTGCTGGCCGTCCTCCTCCTCCAGCTCGGTGCGCCAAACCTGGCCGCTGTAGGTCGCCAGCGCGATCTGCTCGGCCTGATCCTGCGTGATGTCTGACGGCTGCGCGCCCTGGCCGCCCGCAGCGCTGGCCATGGTGCTGGCCAGCACCTGGCCGCTCCGCGCGTCGACGTACACCTTGCCTTGGTCAAACGGCACCTCATAGGCCAGCTGGCCCTGAAGCCGCACTAGCTGCGCGGCTCCGCTGGGCTGCGCGCCGCCCGCCGCCTGGCTGGCGATGCCCGCCGCCTGCTCGGCGCTGAGCGCCACGCCGCTAGTCGCGGGCGCGCTGGCGGCGGGCGGCTGGGCCAGCCGCGTGTTGGCCGCCTCGATCTGGCGGTTGGCCTGCTCTAGCTTGGCGTTGGCCTCGGCCAAGGCCTGCTGGTAGGCCAGCGTGCTATCGGTGGCCACTGGCAACGGCGTGGACTGCGCCGCGTCGGGCGCGCTGGCAAAGGTTGAAATAGCCACCAGCGCGCCTACAATAACCAGCACACATGCCGTGAATGCGGCGGAGAGGCCAAGCATCATACGATTCGTCATATCGCCCTCGTCGTTCAGCCCGCTTCTGCTGCCCCCTCGGGCGCATTGGACACAGGATAGCGGCGCGAGCTTAAAATTTCTTTGGAAACATCGCGGGGTTTTCCAATCTTTTTCCAATCTTTGAAATCTATACTGAGGCGCAATGAGACTACTACTGATAGAAGATGACACCCGGCTGGCGCGGCTGATGGCCCGCGTGCTGCGCGAGGAGCATCACACGCTAGACACCGCCGCCGACGGCGAGGAAGGGCTGGATCTGGCACTCCAGGGCATCTACGAGGTGCTGGTGGTCGACTGGATGCTGCCCAGCCGCGACGGCCCCGCGATCTGCCGCGCGCTGCGGGCCGCCCGCACGCCCACCGCCATCCTCATGCTCACGGCTCGCGGCCAGCTGGAGGACCGCGTGCTGGGGCTGGACAGCGGCGCGGATGACTACCTGGTCAAGCCCTTCGCCTTCGAGGAGCTGCTGGCCAGGGTGCGCGCCCTGGGCCGCCGCTTTGCGCAGGGGCCGATCGGCGGCGAGGAGCTGCGCGCCGCCGACCTGGTGCTCGACCTACGCACCCACACGGCCCGCCGGGGCATGCGCGCCCTTGACCTGACCCCCACCGAGTGGAGCATGCTCGAATTCCTGCTGCGCCACCCTGGCCAGTCGCTCAGCCGCCAGCAGATCCTCGATTATGTCTGGTCATACGACCGCGACGTGCAGATCTCCATGGTCGATGTCTACATCTCCTACCTGCGGCGCAAGCTCAACGCCCCCGGCGAGCGAGACCTGATCGCCACCGTGCGTGGCATCGGCTACCGGCTGGAGGAAAACCATGCTTAACGGGCTTCGCTGGCGGCTCACCGCGCTGTACGCCTGCGCCGCGCTGGCGCTGCTGCTGCTGCTGGGCGGCGGCGCGTACAGCATGCTGGCTAGCTACTTCCAGCGCATGACCGACACCGCGCTGCAGATCAAGCTCGTTCAGCAGCTCCAGGTGATCAACCAGATCCACGGCGGCGCGGCGGGGGAAGAGCACGGGGAAGGCGCGGTGATCAGCGCCGCTAGCGCCATGCAGATCGCCACGGCGGCAGCTGGGCGCGAGGCCCGCGAGGCCAAACTGATCCGCATCCACGGCGCAGCGGTGTACGAGGTCGCTTTTGAGAAAGGCGGCAGCCTGCTGGTAGATGCCACCAGCGGTGAGCTGCGCGGCGGGCGCGGGAAAGAGAGCGAGCGACACGAGGAGGACGATGACGGCAGCTACGAGACTGAGCTAGCCGCCATCGGTGTGATCCTGCTCGACGCGCAGGGCCACGTGCTGGACGACCAGGGCAGGCCCACCAGCACGATCAGCCCCAACAGCGCGGCGCTGGCCCAGGCCCTGGCCAGCGGCAGCGACCTGCGCACCGGCAGCGCCGATGGCACGCCCACGCGGCTGCTGACCCACCGCGTGGGCCTAGGCGATGTCGCCGCCATCCAACTGGCCCGCCCGCTCGGCGACCAGCAGCGCACCCTCGGACAGCTCATGCTCACGCTGGTGGGGCTGGGCGGCATCAGCGTGGTGCTCGTGGCCTTCAGCAGCTGGTGGCTGGCGGGCAGCGCCATCCGGCCCGCCCAGATCGCCTGGGATCGCCAGCAGCACTTCATCGCCAGCGCCAGCCACGAGCTGCGCACGCCGCTCACGCTCATCCGCGCCAGCGCCGAGGTGGCCCAGCGCGCAAGCGCCAGCAACGACCAGCGCGAGATCCTGGGCGACCTGCTGGCCGAGTGCGACCATATGGGCGGGCTGGTGGATGATCTGCTCACGCTCTCGCGGCTGGACAGCGGCAACATGCGGATGCAGCCAGAGCTGGTGGCGCTTGGGCCGCTGATCGAGGATGTGGCGCGCCAGATGGGGCGGCTGGCCGAGGAGCGCGGGGTGCGGCTGCTGGCCGAGCCGAGCGCGGCGCAGGCCTGGGCCGACCCCACACGACTGCGCCAGGTGCTGCTCATCCTGCTCGACAACGCGCTGCGCTACACCCCGCAGGGCGGCAGCATCGCCATCGGCGCCACCGAACAGGGCAGGCGCACGCTGATCCAGGTGCGCGACACCGGCGCAGGCATCGCCCCCGAGCACCTGCCGCGCGTGTTCGAGCGCTTCTACCGCGCCGACAGCGCGCGCGGCGCGGGCAGCGGCAACGTGGGGCTGGGCCTCTCGATCGCGCAGGGGCTGGCCAGGGCGCACGGCGGCGAGCTGATGATCGAGAGCGAGCTGGGGGTGGGCACGCAGGTCACACTCGTGTTAAAAAAAGACATTTCTGCAAACAAGATCGCAGTTTCGCATCGATAACCTGTCATTTTAAGAACATTTTGTCGCTATTTTGAATTACATTTTCTAGCTTTATTTCCGTATTAAAACTACATTTTAATAAAATTAGCAACACAAATAATATTTACTACAGAATCTCATCATAGTCTCATTTTCCTGAAAACGATTACATCGCGTGATATTTCCATCACAATCGATATAAAGCCCATTCCAGACACATAACAGGGCTATAACAGCATTTTTAAAGAAGAAAGAATCAACGCTAGTTTTTACGCAAGAATCTCGGTAAAATGCTAACGTCTGATTGCATTCGATACGCGCTGATGCGAGAAGGAGCACTCGATGTCGTCCACCAACCTCACGGGAAGGCGCAAGTTCCTCACCAGCACCGCTGGGATCGGCGGTGGCCTCACCATCGCCAGCTTCGCCACCGCCTTTGGTATGACCCCAGCCCAGGCAGCCGCAGCAAACGACGATCCGCAGACGATCGCCAACCTGGCCGCCACCGCCGAGACCCTTGCAATCACCTTCTACTACAGCGTGATCACCAGCGCCACCTTCGACATTGATGACGAGGCGCTCGACTACTTCCGGCTCGCGCTCGACGCCGAGCACTACCACCTGGCCGTGCTGGGCACACTGGGCGGCAAGTCGCTGACCCAGCAGTTCTATGTTCCCGCCACGGTGCTGAGCGACGCCGATGTGTTTGTGAAAACCGGGCTGGCCGCCGAGACCGCCTTTGTGGGCGCGTACCTGGCCGCCACCCGCGTGTTCGGCGAGGCCGGCCTGGGCAAACTGGCCGCCACCACCGCCCAGCACGCCGCCAGCGAGGCTGTCCACCTGTCGCTCATCCGCGATGTGGCGGGCCTCGCGCCCAACGATCTGGCGCTCAACGCCGCGATCTACTACAACGTCTCCGATGCGCTACCCACGCTCGCGCCCTTCCTGAAGGGCGGCTCGGGCTTCATCGGGCCGGTGATGGCCCCCAGCCAGGCCCAGTTCGAGACGGCCCTGGCGGGTGTGCGCGCCACACGGCCGCCGCCCTACGCCAAGCTGTACTAGGCTCTATCGCCTCCATCCTAACGCGACAGCCCTCCCCGGCTGTCGCGTTGGCGTGCCACCTAGGGCATCAGCCGCTCCTGCACCACGCCGCGCATCCCCAACGTCTGCGCGATCAGATCCAGCACATCGCGGCGATCCTCGACATTGTGGGCAAAATCGCGCCCATCGGTCTCGATCGTGAGCACCGGGCAGACCTCAAACTTGCGGATCCACTCATCGTAGCGGTGATTCAGCTGCTCAAGGTAGTCGGCGGGGATGGTGCGCTCGTAGGAGCGGTCGCGCCCGCTGATGCGGGCCTGCAGCGTTGGGACGCTGGCGTGCAGGTAGATCATCAGGCTAGGCGGGGTGATGCTGCGGATCAGCGCGTTGAACAGCTGGCGGTAGGTGCGGAAGTCGCGATGCGTGAGGATGCCCTGCTCCAGCAGGCTCTTCACAAACACCTCGTAGTCTTCGTAGATGCTGCGGTCCTGAAGCACCGAGATCGGCGTGTCTGCGATCTCCTGGTGCTGCTCGTAGCGCTGGGTCAAAAACCAGAGCTGCGAGTGAAAGCCCCAGCGCTCGCGGTCGCGGTAGTAGTCATCGATATAGGGGTGATCGGCCACCAGCTCGTAGTAGGGCTGCCAGCCAAACGCCTCGGCGATGATACCCACAAGCGTGCTCTTGCCCACGCCAATGTTGCCCGCCACAGTGACATGATGTCGGCGGATCGGTCGAATGTGCTCCAAGGTACAACCTCGATTCGTCAGATGAAAACATGAACGGGGGGATGATAGCACATCCGCCGTGCGGGGATGCGACCACCTGTGTCATAATAGGGGTATGACGAACGCACCAAAATTTTGTGGCCAGTGTGGCGCAGCGCTGCCGCCTGGCGACCCACGATTCTGCGTGGAGTGCGGCAACCCGCTGCGGTTAGGCGGCACCCCGCCCGAGGAGAGCAGCATCCCAGCCGCCACCGGCGCAACGGTGCGGCTGGCCAACGCCCGCGTCGAGCAGGCCGTGATCGGCGGCACCATCCGGCTGGCCACCAGCCACGCCGTGCCGCCCGGCCTGTGGCGGCGCGAGGCCCCGCCCGACGAGAGCCAGGTGGTGGCGCTCTACGCCCCGCTGCGCGCGGTGGTGGGCGGCTGGAGCGCCACCACCAGCGACGGGTGGGAGAAGATCGCCGACGGGTGGGCCGGATCTGGATCGGGCATATGCGTGCGCTTCCGGATCGTGCGCGAGTGGTTCGCCGCGCCCGGCTTCGGCCAGGGGCTGCGGCTGCAGGTGCAGATCGGGGCCGAGTCATACGCCGAGGAGGGGCGCACGCGTCGCGGCTTCACCTACCGCGTTGCCAGCGACCCGCCCATGCAGGTGCTGGGGGCGCGCTGGGTGGATGGGCGCGGCGCCGAGCAGCAGCTGCCCATACCCCAGATCCAGCTGATGGCCCCGCCGCGCGTCCGTCGCGTGTCGGACCTCAACGAGCAGGTGCGGCAGCTGAACGCGCGCGAGGCAGAAACATGGGCCCGCCAGGGTGTGGTGCACAGCGTCTTTCGGCTTGAGAACGCCACCCAGCAGCGCACGCCGGTGGGCCGCGGGCTGGTGCTGGCCGAGGCCTTCGGCGGCACCATGCTGGCGGGCGTCACCGGCAAGCTCTTCACCACCTACCGCATCCAGATGCGCAACCCGCTGGAGATCCGCGCGGGCGAGTGGCGCGCGCTCAGCCAGCGCATGCAGGCCGACGCCGCCAAGCTCGGGCTTGACCTAGGCACCGACGCCGCCACCGAGTGGTGGATCGACCAGCACGGCTACGACGGCGCGGTCTTCGATCGTGGGGCCTACCCGCTGCAGCGAGGCCGCGTGGCGGTGGCCTTCCGGCGCAGCCAGGTGGCCGAGGTGCGCGCATAAAAAAGCGCGCCGCATGGGCTTCCCCATGCGGTGCGCCTGCAGCCATGCCACAGCGGCTAGCCGATGATCTTGGCCGGCTCGCCCCACTTGCCCTCGTACACAAAGGCCGAGATCGGCTTGCGCACGCGCGGGCCCAGCTCGCGCTCGCGCAGCACATCCACCAGCGTGTCGGCGTCGCCCATCGAGCCGACGGCGATCACCACCATGGGCTTGTAGCCCTCGGGGATGCCGAACACCTCGCGGGCCTTGTCGGCGCTGAAGCCGCCCATCTGGTGCGTCCACAGGCCCAGCGCGCTGGCCTGCACGCTCAGGTGGGCCACAGCCTGGCCCAGATCATAGATCGCCGCGCCGTTCTCGGCACCGTTGTAGCTGCTGGTCAGGCGGGCCACCGCGAAGATCAGCAGCGGCGCGTTCTTGGCCCAGCTCACGTTGCCCTCGGCCAGGGTGCTGACCGCGCCCGCGAAGGCCTCGGCATCCTCGCGCGGCACCACGATGAACTCCCAGGGCTGCTCGTTCATGGCCGAGGGCGCCCAGCGCGCCGCCTCAAGCAGGCTTTTTACCATCTCGGCGGGGATCGGCTCGGGCGAGAAGGCGCGGGGGCTCCAGCGCGAGCGCAGCAGCGGGTGGATCTCGTGATCGGTGGTGGCAGACTTATCGAGCATGATCGTCCTCTATCTTCCTGGCTTGGTTCAAGGCGCATCCACAAGGCACACAAAAGCCTGCGGCATCAGCTGCGGCAGGCCATTCTGCACCCGGCACGCGATTCGGAATCGCGTGAGGCCTATAATAGCACAAGTAAGTAACTTACGCAAGTATAGCACATCAGTTTCAGCACTGGGGCAGACATCCGCTTCGGCCCCACCCTAACCGCTAATTTCTACGCACGCGCCACCCATGCGGATCTGGCCCGGGCCCCTGTGGGCGTAGCAGCACCAGGCGTTCTACCTAGTGCGCTCAACGGCAGGGCCTATGTGTTCTCGGCAGGCTGAGGATTCTTCCCCACAAAGACGCGAAGGCTCGAAGGTTGCTCTTCCTTTTTCGTTCGAGTCTCCGTGCGTTCATGCCTCTTGTTCGCTTTATTCCTTGGGGTCTTAGAGTCTTGGTGGTGAAAGAAGCGGTGTGCTGTCGAGCAGGCATAGACCCTACCCCAGCAGATGCCTGCATAGGCGGCGTCGTGGAGACTAGCCCTCACATGATGTCAGATTCTTGAGCATGTCTGCGTCGGGCCAACCGTCGGCAATGCTTGGAGCGCTGCTCGGCCAGACCAACCCGTTGTGGCCTCTCAATCTCACATGCCGTGCATGGCTTGGCATGCCGGA
This sequence comes from Chloroflexia bacterium SDU3-3, assembly GCA_009268125.1. Classification (NCBI taxonomy): domain Bacteria; kingdom Bacillati; phylum Chloroflexota; class Chloroflexia; species Chloroflexia bacterium SDU3-3. The sequence goes on from WBOU01000001.1 coordinate 373,456, forward strand.
TAATGCGCTTTGCCGCTTCCCATTGACCTACCCAAAAAGATGACACCTGCTGAGGGCGATGACCTCACATGGTGTCACTTTTTCGAGGTGTTTCCCATCAGCGATGGCGGTGGTGGTTGTGGTGTGGGTGGATGCCCTGCGCGGGCGGCGCCGAGGGGCTCGCCCCTCGGAACCCCACCAGGGGGCGCCGCCCCCTTCGAACCCCCAATTTGAAGCATTCCCATGCCGAATGCTGGCGGCCGGTGTTCGTGCATATGGCCAGTTCGTACGAGTACCACCTTCGCCGCATGGGTAAGGATTGGCTCAGCCCCTAGTTGCATGGCTTCTGTCCCCTCGGTGTCTGGGTGGTAGATTCGCTCCCTTAGGGTCTTGGGGGTAGATTGGTGCCCTTCTGGGCGAAGACAGCCACTTTACAGCGCCGCCGCAATCTGCTATAACAGCCCTACATCCCAGCTCCATCGGCGCACCTTAATAGCTGCATACCGATTATTTTCGCACACAGGCCACATGTCCCATTGTGATGCGGCAAACTGTACGTTCCGCGCGCCCATAGAGCGCGTGGCTCACCCCAAATATGCCGCGCTTGGCTCTGTGACGCCGGATAACACTGTTTTCAATGACTGACGTTAGGAAAAATCGGCCAATTTTGGCCATGCCGCGCAAACTGTCTTGCCAAGGGCGTCCCAATGCGCTAAAATAGGGGCGCCCTCGGAATCACCTAATCCTCGTGAGGGGATTGAAACAAATCAGTGCCCTTCCTGATCCACTTCTGGGTGAGCTCGGAATCACCTAATCCTCGTGAGGGGATTGAAACCAATGTTCTCACTTGAGATGAGCAAAGAAGACCCTCGGAATCACCTAATCCTCGTGAGGGGATTGAAACGAATAGCTGTGCCGACGCTTCGGTCAAGGTTTTCACTCGGAATCACCTAATCCTCGTGAGGGGATTGAAACCGGCAGCGACGAAAGGATAGTAAACATAACAGTTCTCCTGCCTCGGAATCACCTAATCCTCGTGAGGGGATTGAAACTTCGTAGTCGTCCCTTCCCCCGCCGTAGTAGCGGCGCTCGGAATCACCTAATCCTCGTGAGGGGATTGAAACGGCCCCCGCTGCATAGCCGTTGCCGATCTCCGTTATGGCGACCTCGGAATCACCTAATCCTCGTGAGGGGATTGAAACGGACGAGGTTGCGCGCCTACTTGGGAAACTTTAGGAGGCTCGGAATCACCTAATCCTCGTGAGGGGATTGAAACAACAATCTAAATCACTGCTTCTAGATCAAGCTGGTGCTCTCGGAATCACCTAATCCTCGTGAGGGGATTGAAACGGTCGAGAAGCGCTCCGACCACCGCCCCAACCTGTCCTCGGAATCACCTAATCCTCGTGAGGGGATTGAAACTTCGTAGATAATCTAGTAGATGGTATAATCGCCATTGCCTCGGAATCATCTAATCCTCGTGAGGGGATTGAAACAACCAACAGATCCACGGGTATGGGCAAATAAGGCCGCGCACTCGGAATCACCTAATCCTCGTGAGGGGATTGAAACTTGCTGAACTCCTTGCAGACCGGACTGGCGTGCAGGCTCGGAATCACCTAATCCTCGTGAGGGGATTGAAACGGCCATGCGGTGCCAGCCGCGTGACCCGGCGAAGGCCATGCCTCGGAATCACCTAATCCTCGTGAGGGGATTGAAACAGACAGTCAAGGCGGTGCTGGTTCTCACGAATCTAGCTCGGAATCACCTAATCCTCGTGAGGAGATTGAAACAGCTCGGCCTGGTTGACCATCGGCAACGCGATCTTAACGCTCGGAATCACCTAATCCTCGTGAGGGGATTGAAACTAAGGCATACTACAGTGAGTCACGCGGATGGCTACGCGACCTCGGAATCACCTAATCCTCGTGAGGGGATTGAAACACCGAGTTCGGCGCATCGCATCGTCATCATCGGTGTGGGTACGCGATGGCCGCGATGCGGGCGGACACCAGACCCGCCCCTACGGCGTGGCGGCGCATTGCCCACATCGTCATCATCGGTGTGGGTACGCGATGGCCGCGATGCGGGCGGACACAAGACCCGCCCCTGCGGCGCATCACGCACATCGGCGCGAGATGGGGACGATGCGCGCTTAAAGCCGCACCTGCTGCGCCGGGGCGAACGCGGGGCGCAAAAAGGGGGGGCGGGGAAACCCCCCGCCCCGCCAGGGCAGCAGGCCACAGCTCGACGGCTAGCGCGAGCGCGTGGGTAGGTAGGCGCTGGATGACGGGGCCTCGCTCGGCGCAGGGGTGCTCGCCGTGACCGTGACGGTGGAGGAAGTGGCCCCGCCACCGGCCCAGTTGCAGAAGTAGCCCTGCCCAGGCCGGTACGCGCAGATCTCGCCCGTGGCCGAGACGGTGAACTTCACCTGCCCGGCCCGCACCGCCGTCAGCGTCCACGAGACCGCGCCGAAGTTGACCGAGATCGGGCCAGGCTGCGCCGGGGTCAGCAGCGGGTCGGACTGCGACTGCACCGTCCCGGTGTCGACATCGATCACATACAGCTGGTATTTTGGCAGGCCCAGGTTCGTGGTGGCGGTGACGATCAGCGTGCTGCCCACCGCCACCGTCGGGGCCGAGGATACGACCGAGACGCTCACCAGCGGCGGCGATACGGTGGGTGTGGGCGTGGTGGTGGGCGTGGGCGTGGCGGTCAGCAGCAGGCCCTGGCGCGAGGCAGCGCCAGGGTCAGCCGCCTGGGCGTAGGACGTGGAGAGCGCGAGCAGCAGCACCGCAAGCGCAGAGATACCGATCCGATGCAGTCTCATCCTATCCTCCTCTGCTAAAACATAGGTATTCCTCATTTAGACAGCGCCTATGATAGCAGGGTTAGGGCCGTATGTATAGATGTTTGGCGAGATAAAATGACAGTCATCGTCTATTAAGATGGTTGAAAGTGGATATATCGTGTGTTATTGCTTATTTTAGGACATACCTGCTACATAGCGTGCATAGCGTAGCGAAAGCGGCAGAGGCGGCACTAGGGATAATGTCGCCTCTGCCGCTTTCTGATGCGCCAGGCTCGCGATCACATCGCCGACCGCCAGCGTCAAAAGGCAGGATGCCACGGTTATGATCGCGCCTCGGAGCCTATGGCCTGCCCCGCTGGGATCACAGACGGCTAGGTGGTAGGTCGCGAGGCGAGATGTATCTTTTTGCGCGCCAGACTCGTATAGAAAAGCGATCGTGCCGTGATCGTCACGATCGCTCTTTTTGCTGCGGTATCTTTCACAGAACGATAACCAGCAGGGGCGAAAAGACAGTCGCCTATTGCGGTGAGGTGGCGCCATACCTCTGTCGCAATCCTAACCTTGGAGCACCCATGATCTGCCAGAAATGCCACGCCATCCTGCCGCTCGACGCGCTATTCTGCCACACCTGCGGCAGCGCAGTGCGCCCCGCCGCCATCGGCCCCACCCAGCGCCTGCCAGATCCGCCCGCCGCCACCGGCCCCACCCAGCGCCTGCCTAGCCCGCCCAGCGCCACGCCGCTGCGCGACCGCCTGCTGCCCACGCCACCGCCCGGCCAAAGCAGCATCCGCCAGGGCATCTGCCCACGCTGCCACGCCGACACGATCTATACCGACGGAGCATGGCATAACCGCCAGCCTCAGCAGATCTGGATCGCAGCAGAGACTCTAGGCAAAATCACGCACTTTATTTGCCGCTCGTGTGGGTATATGGAATCGTACATACTCGACGATGATGCGAGGGCCGCGATAGAGCGCTACTGGCTGCGGCTTGACCCCAGCTTGCTCACCATCGCGCAGATCGAAGACCAGGTGCGCGAGCTTGTGCGTTCGGGCCTAGTCGGCACGGCGGTGAGCTATGTGCAGCGATACCTGGGGATGAGCGCCGAACGCGCTGAGGAGTATGTGCGCTCGTTTCAGTAGCTCGGCGCTCACAATAATTCGTTGGGCAGTGTACTAACCCTGGCAGGCCACGCCATCCACCTGGATGCGGCAGAAGTCGTCGACAAACTGGCTGGTGATCGTGGTGCGTGCGGGCGGCTCGGTGGGGAAGATCTCGCTCCAGGCCTCGTGCATGCCGTCGAAATCGGCAATATCGCGCAGGATGACGGTCACTTTGAGCAGGCTGGCTAGGTCGGCATCAACCGAGCGCAGAGCCTCGGCCAGGTGGCGGAAGGTCTGGCGCGTCTGCTCTTGGATGGTGGGCAGGATGGCCCCGTCATCCCCGCACGAGCCGCCGAAATGGCCAAGGTAGATCGTGCCCTGGTGGATGACCATGGTCGCCACACCATAGCTGTCGTAGGGCGGGATGGTGATGTGCTGTGGCATAGAGGTGCGCCTTTCGCAGGGGCCGCGCCGCACTGGCACGGCAAAAAGACTAACGGCGCACTATAGTACATTTGTTCGTATCCTGTCAAGTCACGCCGCGATCAGGGCGGGCCTCTGTTTTTTGGCAAAAAGGCTACGTTGCGGATCAGGCGGTTTACAGCGCCGCCCGCACCCGCTCCTCGGCGATGCGCAGCGCCCGCAGCCGGTTGCGCTGCAGGGTGTGCTGGGCGGTGCCGGGCGCAAACTGCTCCTGGGTCTGCGCCACCTTGGCGATCATCGCGGCCAGCGTGCGGGCGGCCTCCTGCAGCTCCTCAGGCCCACATGATGACGCAACGCCGGGATGCGCCTGTAGCAGCGCCGACGCGAGACGCAGCGCGCGCAAGTTTTGGTGCAGCATGCGGTGCTGCCATGTGCCCTCCGCCACCTTCTGCTGCGCCTTCTCGGATTTGCTGATCAGCGATGCCAACGGGCGAAGCTCTTCTTCTGTATAGACCGACATGCTCGGTTTCCTCCAGCTGTATCACGTAGACCAACTATGGGCACGCAAACGATCTGGACAGCCGATGTGCGCTGCCCTACTCGCCTGGCTGCTCCCGCTCGACCCAGGCCTTGAGCCGCAGCAGCCGCGCATCCCACGTGGCACCCACCGCGCTCACCCAGCGCTCAAGCTCGCCCAGCGGCTCGGGGGTGAGCGTGTAGCGCTTCTCGCGCCCCGCCTGGTGCACCGCCACCAGCCCGGCGTGCTCAAGCACGGTCAGGTGCTTGAGAATGCCCTGGCGCGTGATCGGGTACTCCTGGGCCAGCTGGGTGGCGGTCTTCGGGCTATACTCCGCTAGGTTGAGCAGCAGCCTGCGGCGCATTGGGTCGGCCAGCGCCTCGAAAACGGATTGCTGGCGGTCTATGGCATCTCTGTCTAGCATTGGCATCTACCCTGCCGCCGCCGCCCGCGCTCTGGCGCACCGCGCAGCCATGCGTCAGAAACCCTGAGGGTACGGCAGCGTGTTCCCTTCTACGTGCGCCTTCACATTTTCCAGCATCATACCAAAGCCCACGGCATGCTGCTGCGACAGATTCTCCCAGTCGGCAGGCGCGCTGTCGCCATGGGCGGTATACGTCACCGTCAGGCGCGTGCCCTGGCCCTCCGCTCGCAGCGCGTAGGCCGTCACCTGATAGGCCCCCGAGGCGTCGGGGAGGGTCTGGATGGCGAAATGCTGGGGCGGGTCGACGTGCTGGATGATCTGAGTGTACAGCTCGGCCCCGGTCTGCGGGTCGCGCGTGAACAGCTTGCCGCCAACCTCCAGCGCGGGCATCTGCCACGCGGTGCCCGGCGAAAACCACTGCTCCATCTGCACGGGGTCGGTGATGGCCTGCCACACCCGCTCGCGCGGCGCGGCGATCCAGATATCCCGTTCCACAGCATGCTGCGCCATACGCTCTCCTCTCATGTGCAACCAATAAGTTGCAAATACTATAGAGGCAATCGCATCCGCTGTCAATACCCTAGATATCCGGCTGAAGGTGACATGCCCGCCAGATCTGCGCATCTAGGCTGAAGCAAGACTACCTTTCCGCTGCTATACTGCCCTCCATATCGCAAGCTGCTTCAGCAGCCTGGGGCTGGGCCAGCATCAACCCGCATCGTAGAGCGGTCAGGTACCGCAACGAGGTGAAGCATATTGACACATGCCATGCGCAAGCAGACCAACAGCTCCACACAATACCCATCTAGGAGATACCCATGCGCACCATGAAACAAATCCTTCTGGCACTATGGCTTGGGCTGTCCCTGTTTGTCGGCAGCGGATGGGCATTCAGCCACAGCACTACACCAGCGCAGCTCGTGGGCGCACCTGATAATGGCGGAGGAAGTGGCTAGGCACTACCCACTCAGTTCAGAAGTAGCCAAGAAGCCCACAGCAGAGAAAAGAGAGCACTTATGGATCTCGCCACAATCACCCAGGAGCTTCAGCACAGCGCCACGATGATCCGCGCGCTGGTGGTGGGCGTGTCGCCCGAGCAGGCCCGACAGCGCCCCTCCGCCGACGCGTGGTCGATGCTTGAGGTGGTCTGCCACCTCTACGATGAGGAGCGCGAGGACTTTCGCGAGCACCTCGACTTCATCCTGCACCGCCAGGGCGGGGAGTGGTACGACAACACCCCCGAGGAGTGGGTGACGCAGCGCGCCTATCACCAGCAGGACATCGCCAAGATGCTGGAGAAGTTCCTCGACGAGCGCGGGCGGTCGCTGGCGTGGCTCGCTGGGCTGCAGAGCCCCGACTGGGACAAGAGCTACACCATGCCAGACTACAGCATCAGCGCGGGCGACATGCTGGCCTGCTGGGCCGCGCACGACAACCTGCACATCCGCCAGCTCGTCGAGATCCGGCGCGCGCTGATCGAGCAGATGGCTGCGCCATACGCTCTCTCCTATGCGGGGGAGTGGTAACGGGTATTGCGATCCATCGGTCATACCCACTTTTACCGGCGATCTTTTCAATCATGAGAGCGATCTGCCATGAGATATCCAGCATTTATAGCTCAATTGCTTCATATGCTCAGAAGCATACCCCCACGAAAATTCTTGGTGGCAGTTGCGCTGTATGCCACAGTGTACCTTGTTGATCTGGCACCCCTATATCTCTACACATCGATCTGGGGTTCATCAAGCGTATGTGTTTCCGATCCTTTCGGTCGCGACCCGCAAGAAGAGCCGCATGATTTTGAGAGCGTGCCATACATGATAGATATAAACACAATAGTGCTGCTCTTTAAGGCAAAATGCTTAGACTCTCAGACCAAACAGCAAAACAGAGAAGATCTATCATTTTTATTTATACAAAGAAAAGCAGGTATATGGTCTCCGCTCAGAGATATGCGTACTATTAATCATTTTAGCTTCGACCAAAATGGAATACGATATCAAATACTGGAGCCATCCGACAGCAATATTCATCAACGCTTTCTCTTAGGATCAATAACCAACGCTGGCATTTATAGCATACGATCAACATACAGCAACGGAACAACCTTGAACGTAGAGATAAAATATACCATGTTTGCACTACATATAAACCAGGCCAATGAGCTATGCTCGCTAAGCGCATACGATGATACAGGAACGCTTCTCACGACATTAGAGGTCGAAAAAACATCCGCCAGCTGCAATCATTAATGAAACGAAGGTCACATATGCCCACAGGCCTTGCTGCGCTCGAACACACTGACTGGGGTCGGCTCTACCACGCCTACGGGCGGGCAACAGACACACCGGAGCACCTGCGCGCCCTGCTGGGGCAGCAGGAGGCCGCGCGCAGACATGCTATCGCTCACCTCTGGTCGGCCATCATCCACCAGGGCACGCCGTGGACCGCCACCGCCCCCACAGCGCTGGTGATCGCCGGGCTGCTGCGGGATGGCGCGATCGATCGCGGCGACCCGATCTGGGCCGATCTGCTCGCCTTCCTGGCGGCCATCGCCGAGCTGGCCCAGCAGGCGGACAGCCACCGCGAGGAGCTTGAGGGCACCGCCGCGCTCGACATCGAGATGCTGATCGACGACGAGGACGAGGCGGCGATCTTCGAGGATGAGGAGGCGGCAGAGGCGCTGTACGCCCGCGCGCTGCTCGGCTGTATCCAGGCGGCCCCCGTGCTCATGCCGGTGCTGCTGAGCGGGCTGGAGCACCCCAGCCCACGCGCCAGGGCCAACGCCGCGATGGGCGCGGTCGATCTGGCCCGCACCGAGGCACTGCACGGCCAGGCACAGGAGCTTGAGCGGCGGCTGCTGGCGCTGGCCCGCGCCGCACCCACCAGCGACGAGCGCAGCGCCCATGTGCTGGCGCTGGGCAGCCTCGGGCACACGCCGCTGGCCTTTCTGGATGACGCATCGCCAGCGGTGCGGCTGTGCGCCGCGCTCGCCCCGAGCCTGGCGGGCCACCCCCGCGCCACCGGCGAGCTGCTGGGCGCGCTAGAGCGCCACGCGGCGGAGATCGACGGCTGGTTTACCGAGCGACCGCCGCAGCTGCCCGCGCACCCGCGCTTCGCGGTGGTGGCGCGGCTGGTCGAGCAGGTGCGCGACTTCGCGCAGCTGGCCGAGGCGGCCATCGCGGCGGTCGAGGTGGGCACGCTGCACAGCGCCGACTTCGACTGGGGGCCGCTGCTGCGCGCCGCCTTCTCCGCTGGCGACGGCCAGATCGCCAGCGAGGCGCAGCGCCGCTACCTGGCCGCGCTGGTGCGGCGCGCCGAGCTGTGGAACCCGACGTTTGGCAACGCATCGCTGCAGTTCCGGCGGGCCGGGCTGCCCTATGACCGCGAGGCGTGCGCGCGGCTGGTCGGCGCGGCGGGCGAGCTGGGGTAGCATCGTTGGGGCGCATCCTATATAGCGCGGAAACCTGCAAGGTATGAGATGCGTATCTTTTCTAGAGCAGCCTGATTGCTCAACTGATCGTTGGAGCGACCTATGAGCACCGGAAAAGTATCGTTCGTCCGCAGCGGCATCATAGCGGCCATTGTGCTCTTCATGCTATTCGCCATCACCCTACTGGGCAGCAACTATTGGGTTAGGCTCACGCTGATCATACTTGGTATCGGCATCACGCTGGTTTATATTGGGCTGGCGTTCGCCGCGCTGCGCACCGCCGAGGGTGGCCGCCGCACCCTGCAGATCGTTGGGCTAGTAGCCAGCATCTTGTTCGCCATCGGCATCATCGCCAGCCAGCTGAACCTGCTGGGCCAGGCCAGCAGCAGCGCTGTGCCGTATCTGCTGTTTGCCTACTTGTTGCTCTCCACTCTGATCTTCATCATCGATGGCATCTGGGGCAAAAATTACTGGGCTGCGTGGCGGCGCTATATCATCCCATCGATTATCGGCGTGGCGCTCTTGATCGGCGGCATCTTCGCATGGGTGTCGCTGGCAAGCTAGGGCGGGCAGCCCATGTTTCACGGGCGGCAGGCGGCTCACGGGCTGCTTGTCGCCCGCTTTTTGTGCTACACTCTGCGGCACATGAAAGGCACGGTTTGGGGCATAATCCGACATGAACACCGACGAAAAGATTGTTCGCATCAAACAGGTGCTCCCCCAGCTTCAAACGCTCGATCCAGACTACCGCGTCTTTGGCTCGCAAAGACATCGCTATCTGCTGAATCCCGTTCTTCCCGAGGCCGATGCGCTGGCCTTCGAGCAGCAGCACGGCATTCGGCTGCCCGAGGGCTACCGGCGCTTTCTGACCGAGATCGGCGACGGCGGCGCGGGGCCGTACTATGGGCTTGAGCGCTTGCAGGACAGCCTGTTTCTCGACCTGGACCGCAAGATTGAGCAGGCATATGGCGATCCGTCCAAGCCATTTCTGCTGACCTCGCGCTGGAATATGGACTACGACGGCGATGATGACGATGCGCAGGCCTACGCGGCCTTTGAAGAGGAGTACTACCAGCCCGCGCGGGTCGATGGGCTGCTGCGGATCTGCAATTTCGGGTGCGGCGTGGCGCTGAACCTGGTGGTCAACGGCGCGGAGTACGGCAACATGTGGGTGGATGACCGCGCAAGCGACGGCGGCATCTACCCCGACCCCTACTTCGAGCAGGAGGGGCGCACGCAGTTCCTCGACTGGTACCTGCTGTGGCTCGCCAGGGCGCTGTCCGAGGTCGATAGGCAGCCAGCGCATCGGCGCTTGCCGATCCTGCTCGCCGATGCGCTCAGGCAGATCGGCACCATCGCACGGCGGGTTTTCCCCTAGCAAATGCCGCATGCCTGCGAACGCAAAAAAAATGGCAAGATCTGATGAAAAGGAGGTGTTATGGCAGCGCCGATCTTTCTTCTCAGCGGGCCGCCGGGGGCGGGCAAGAGCACCGTGGCGGCGGCGCTGCTGCGGCGTTTCCCCCACGGGCTACACCTGCCGGTCGACGACCTGCGCGAGCTGGTGGTCTCTGGAATCGCCCACCCCGTGCCGCAGTGGACCGCTGAGACGACGCGCCAGTTTAGGCTGGCCCGCCAGGGTGCGGCGCATCTGGCTGCCATGTACGCCCGCGAGGGCTTCGCCGTGGCCATCGACGACATCATCATGCCCGACGAGGTGGATCGTATCTTCGCGCCCGTATTCGCGGGGCTGGGTTTCTACCGCGTGCTACTGCTGCCGAGCGTGGAGACCGCGCTCCAGCGCAACCGCGAGCGCACCAGCAAGCCGTTCGACACCAGCGTGCTGATCGGGACGATCCGAGAGCTTCACCAGGTCTTCCGCAGTCTGGCGATCCCCGCCGACTGGGCCGTGATCGAAAGCAGCCAGCTGACGGTCGAGGGGAGCGTAGAGGCCATCCTCACCTTTGCGAATCCATCGTTGGGAAGAAAAAAGTGATCCGATATGTAAACCTTTACAGCATCCCCCGCGCACGTCGCTGGCACCTGCGCGGGGGATGCTGCGCAGCCTAGCTGGCGCGCACCACCACTGCGGCGGGCCGCACGCCCTCGCCCGTGGCCTCCAGCACGATCTCGCCAGCAGCGCCGGTGGACTGCACGATCACCTGGGCTAGGCCGTTGAAGGTGGCGCGGCACCAGGGCGCGGCGGGCGTGTCGATGCGCAGCGCCGCCGGGTGGATCTGGAGCAGGCCCTCTCGCGCGCCCCAGGCCTCGAAGCGCCGCGCGGCCTCGATACGCAGCACGTTGCCCTCGGGCAGCAGCGCGGGCAGCGACAGCGCCGCGCGCAGCTGCTCGGGCGAGGCGTCGACCAGCAGCGCCGCGCCGTTGAGCGTGACGGTCTGCTGCGGGCCAAGCGCGTTCAGCAGCAGCGTGGCGGTCTCGCCCTCGGCCAGGGCGGGCGCGTCGAAGCGCGCCTCGAAGCTCAGGCCGCCCTCGGTGATCGCGGCATCGGGGGCCTGCCACGCGCCCAGCTTCACCACGCGCACCGCATCCACAAACTGGTCCGGCTCGTGGCTCGACGGGTCGCCGTTGCCCACACCGATGATCCGGCCCGGGCCGCGCAGCGCGAAGCGCACCTGCTCGCACGCCGTCGGCACCAGCCGCCCTTCGGCGTCGCGGTGCTCCACCATCACCACGGCCACATCGCAGCCGTCGGCCAGGATGTGCGGGCGGTCGGCGCTCAGCGCGATGGCGGCGGGAGCGCCTGTGGTCTGCACCTGCTGCTCCATCACCGGCTGGCCAGCGCGGAAGCCGCGCGCCAGCAGCGCACCAGGGGCGTAGGACACCTGCCATGTTAGGTGGTCGTTGGGCGGCATCGTCTTGCGGCCCTGCGACACGCCGTTGAGGAACAGCTCGACCTCCTCGGCGTTGCTGTGCACCGTCACGTCGATAGGCTGGCCCTCGCGCCCCGCCCAGTTCCAGTGCGGGAAGATGTGCAGCACATCCTCATCGGCCCACCACGCCTTCAGGTAGTAGTAGCCATCCTTGGGGAAGCCGCACATGTCCAGAATGCCAAACTGAGACCCAATCGCCGGGTAGCCGTAGGGCGTCGGCTCGCCGCGATAGTCGAAGCCGGTCCAGTAGAACACGCCCGCCGCCCACGGTCGCGCCGCGTAGTACCGCCAGCCGACCTCGGCGTTGCCGCCGGATGTGCCGTCCTCCAGCGGGGCCAGGTGCGCCCTGGCCGCATCCTCCACATAGATGCCGCGCGTGGCCTGCGTGGTGGTCTCCTCGGTGCCGATGATCACCTGCCAGGGGTAGTCGGCGTGCTGCCTATTGGTGTTGGCCTGCTTGATGTAGTTCACGCCCGCCGCCAGGATGGTGTGCGAGATGCCGCCCCAGCCGCCGCTGATCGCCGCCGTGGTGATGCGGCTGGGGTCCAGGCGGCGCGCGTAATCCTGCATGGTCTGGGCGATGCGCGCGCCCTTGATGTTGCCCTCGATCGCCCACTCCTCGTTGCCCACCGACCAGATGATCACGCTGGGGTGGTTGCGGTCGCGCAAGATCATCTGCTCTAGCTGGCGCAGGTGCCACTCGTTGCTGCCCATCAGGCGGTTCTCGTCGATCACCACCATGCCCAGGCGGTCGCAGGCATCCAGCAGCTCGGGCGTGGGCGGGTGGTGCGAGCAGCGGTAGGCGTTGCCGCCCATGGCCTTCAGCAGCCCGATGCGGTAGTCCTGCATGGCGTCGGGAAGGGCCACGCCGATCCCAGCGTGATCCTGGTGGTTGTTGCTGCCCTTCAGCATCACGCGCTGGCCGTTCAAGAAGAAGCCGCCGTTGGGGTCGAATACGACCGTGCGGAGGCCAAACGGCGTCTCGACCACATCCACCACGCGCCCGCCCTGGCGCACCGTGGTGACGAGCGTGTGCATGGTCGGCGTCTCAATCGACCACAGCGCGGGGTTCGCCACCTCGGCCTCGGCCTGGTGCTGCCGCACCTCGCCGGGCTGGATGTGGCCGCCCAGCGGGGCCAGCGCGGCCACCTGGCCATCTGGGCCGCGCACCACCTGCTCGATGGTATAGCCCGCCGCCTCGCGACCATCGTTCACGAGGGCCGTGTCCACGGTGATGATGGCGCTGCCATCGGCAAGCGCGGTGCGCACCCACACGCCATGGCGGGCCACGTGCAGCGGCGCGATCTTCACCAGCCAGGCGTGGCGGTAGATGCCCGCGCCCTCGTAGTACCAGCCCTCCTCCATGGTCGCATCGGCGCGCACCGCGATCAGGTTTTGGCCGCCATAGTTCAGGTAGTCGGTCACATCGTAGCTGACGCCCAGGTAGCCGCTCGGCTCCTCGCCCACCAAGAAACCGTTGACGAACACACGCCCGCTGCGGTAGATGCCGTCGAACTCGACCAGGATGCGGCGGCCCAGGTCGGACTCGGGCACGAAGAAGCTGCGGCGATACCAGCCCACGCTGTTCTCGGGGAAGCGGTGGCCGATAGCCTTAAAGCCGTGGCTGGCCGAGCCGCGCGCGTCGAAGGGCAGCGCCACCGCCCAGTCGTGCGGCAGGTCGACGGCGCGCCAGCCACGGTCGTCGAAGGCCGGGCTGGCCGGACCGTCGCCGTAGCCGGTCTTGGCCAGGTATGAGAAATAGCCGGTGCCGTGGCTAAAATCCTTGCTAAAATCGGCGGCGTGGCCGAGCGAGAAGCGCCAGCCGTCGTCGATACGGGTGCGCTCGCGGGCGGGCGTGGGCGGGGGGGTGGTAGGGTGACTCATGCGATTCCTCTAGGCATTCGGCGGGGAAGCGGCCCGTGGCGCGCTCCGCACAGCGCCGCGCCGCACAGCGGGGTGGGCGCGACGCGCACGAGTATAGCACGTCTGGGCGGGCAGAAATACGGCGGCGGTGTACGATAGCTACGCTATACTGGTGAGGTGTACGCCATAGCTTCAGCAGAATGCGAGCAAATCGTGCAAATCACCTACACATCTGGCCCCGCCGAGCGGGCCGTAGCGGCGCGCTACGCCCTTGCGCCAATCATGCCGCGCGTCTTACGGATCGCGCAGGCCAGCGCCGTAGGGGCGCTGATCCTCAGCCTTCTCTTCACGCGGCTATCTGCCGGATCCTTTCGCATCGCCGATCTGCTCTTATCTCTCTGCATGGCACTGGCCATGTTTGCAAATGTGCGCTTTCTCTACCCGATCAGCACCATCGATCGGTGCCGAAGGCAGCGGCCAAAATTTGCGCAGATCACGGCACAGTTTGACGACCGGGGTATCACCATCCTCACCGATGGCACACGGAGCACCCTCGCCTGGTCGCTGGTGCAAAATGCCGCCATCCAGCCGCCATATCTGCTCATCCTGCTCGAGCGCAACGCAGCGATGGCCTTCCCGCTCTCGGCATTTCCTGACGACAGCGCTGCCGAGTGCCTCGCGCTCATCCGCTCGCACCGCACCACTGCCGTATAGAGCATAGATCGTTGGGATGCGTGCTCTATATTGGAAACATATTAGGAGTATCACCATGCTCTCACAGGCATATACACCCCGGTGGGGCGCACTGGTAGCGCTAGCAGCGTGCGCCGTGCTAGCAGCATGTGCCGCACCCGCCGCCCCGCCCCAAGCCAGCGTCACAGCCACAGCCACGCCCACGCCCACCCCCGCCCACGCCGCAGCGGGCATCCAGCAGACGCTTGACCGCTACACCCAGGCCTACAACCAGAACGACCAGCAGCTGCTCACGCAGATCATCGACCCGCAGCGGCTGCCATTCCGCCGCTTCACGCTCAGCAACTTCACCAGCTTCCAGTCCTCGTGGGAGCACGACCGCGCCAGAGCATCGCTCAAATTGCTGGGCACCACCCCGCTGAGCGACGGACTCGTTCTCGCCCACATCCAGGCCAGCAACGGCAATCTGGCCGACTGGCCGCTGCGCCAGGTCGATGGCCAGTGGCTGCTCTCCGAGCCATCCAAGCAGCAGCTCGGCACGCCCAGCGATATGACCATCGGCCACATCACCTTCACCACCTATCCTTGGGCCGACGACATCAACCAAGAGGTCATCGACCTCATGCGGCAGGCCCAGCACGATGCGGCGGATCGGCTGGGCAAAGATACTGACACCAAGCTCAACGTTATCATCAAGCCCAGCTTCGAGCTTAGCCCCTTCGAGAATGCCGGTTATGTCGCAGTGTATAAGCCAAACTACGGGCCGCACGGCCACGATCTGATCGAGATCTTTGCGCCGCACACCTACATGTTCGGATTCTACGGCAAATCTGGCGGCTGGCAGCGCGAGCTGCGGCAGACCTTGACCCACGAGTACGCCCACATGATCCACAAGCGCGTCTTCGGCAATGTTGGCTACTTCACCGGCTGGATGACCGAGGGGCTGGCCACCTACGTCTCACAAGAGCCGATCGGGGCCACCATCCGCCGTGCGCTCAGCTCACACGCGATCATCCCGCTCATCGACAAGCAGCATAGCATCGACAAATACGACCTGATGCACATGCGCGCGATCACCAGCGACCGCCCGCAGGCCTACGCCCTAGCCGCATCGGTGGTCGCCTATATCGACGAGCGCTACCACGGGCTTGACTCGTTCTGGAAGATGGCCCGCAACTACCAAGATTCGCAGGATATCGATCAGGCCATGCGCGATGCGCTCGGCACCAGCGCCGACGACTTCGAGCGCGACTGGGAGACATGGCTGGCGAAGACCTACGCAAGCTAGCAGCGCTGCCACCTCCTCCCTCACGCCGATAGGCGCTCCTATCCGCGCACGAGCGGCGCATCCTACCCAAGGCCGATAGCTCCTATCCGCGCACGAGCGGCGCATCCTACCATGGTCAGATATGCTCATTCCAACGGGGTATATTCCTCCTCCACGACTGCAGGAGTCCGATAATCAGCCGCCGCGTCGCGTTTGGGTAAGTGTCAATGAGCAACCGCTCAGGCGAAACCGAGCAGCGACTGCTGCAATCTGAACAACGAGGAGACAGGAGACCATGGACCGACGACTTTCGACCAGCGTGGTGATCGACGGGGTGGATGACGAGACCTTCGGCTCGAACGAGTACGGCCACCTAGAGGACACCACCGAGGCCATTCTCAGCGAGACCAGCCAGCCCGCCAACGTGCTCTCCAGCGAGCTGCGCTTCGGCGGCGAGGTGCGGATCGAGCTTGACCTGATCGGCCAGCTGCGCACCAACGGCGACGTGCTGGTGCAGGGCACGGCCAAGCTGTTCGAGGGCACCAGCGAGAACACCAACGACCTGGACGGCACCAAGAACTTCAGCGTGCTGGTCCCGGCGGGCAAGCTGGTGAACACCAAGCAAGTGGTGAAGAACACCGACGAGGGCGGCGACTACGCCACCATCCGCATCAACTTCGCCAACTTCCCGGCCTAGCCGGCAGCATACGCGAAGCGCCCTGGATCGCAGGCTTGCGATCCAGGGCGCTTTGTATATCCAGGCAGCAGGCGAAAGGCCTACTTTGCCGACTTGAAGACCTCCGCCGCCTGCGACCGGATCTGGGCCGCAGCATCGGCGGGGGACAGCTCGCCTTTCAGCACCTGCGTGGTGGTCTTGCCATACACGCCGCTGGATATCTGCGAGTGGAACGGCGGCGGCGGCGAGTCAAGCGGCGACGACACCGACTCGACCTCGGTGATATATTTGAACACCTGCTGCTGCATCGGCATCAGGCCGCCCTTGATCGCGCTGCGCACCTTGGGCACGATCGGCACACCGCGCTCGGCGGCCAGGATGACGTTGGCCTCGGGCGAATTGAGGAAGAAGTTGATAAACAGCGCCGCCTCGTCGGGGTGCTTGGTGGTGGATGGGATGGAGAAGAACATCGACGGCTTGAGGTAGACGCCCTCGCTGCCCCCGGCCACGCGCGGCGTCTGAACCAGCGCCAGCTCGCGGCCAGCGGCGGCGGCCACTGCCTCGGCCTGGTTGCTCCACGAGAGCTTCATCGCCGCCTCGCCGGTGACGATCATCGACTCCTCCAGCTTGGTGGTGCCGCGCTCCTCATCAGCCTTCATCGAGGTCATCGCGCCCGAGGCCTGCATATCGACCAGCATCTGAAAGAACTGCGCGGCCACCGCATCGTCGGTGTAGCCCAGGTCGCTGCCCTGCTGGTTATACATCGACTGGCCATGCTCTTTCAGGTAGAGGTTGAAGAAATCGTAGTTGGAAAAGCGCTCGACGCCGTAGATCCCCAGCTTCTGGTGGATGGTGGTGGCCGCCTGCTCGAAGTCCTTCCATGTCCAGTCGGAGGTCGGCTCGGCCACACCCGCCGCCTTGAACTTGGCCGGGTCGTAGATCAGCGTGATCGCGTTGGTGCCCAGCGAGACGCCATACAGCTTCTCGCCCTTGCGCCCGCCCGCCAGCTGCTCATCGGCCACCTTGTCCAGCTGGATAACCCCCGACGCCACATAGGGGTTCAGCGAGAGCAGGTTACCCTGCGACACCCAGCTGTCCATGAACGCGTAGTCCTGCTGCATCACATCGGGCAGTTTGCCCTCGGTCGCCTCGGTGTTGAGCTGCGGCCAGTAGTCGCGCACCTCGGCATACTCGGGGGCAATTTTGATATGTGGGTATTCTTGCTCGAACAGCTTGATCACCGCAAGCGTGCGCTCGTTGCGGGTGGGCGAGCCCCACCATGCGACGCGCAGAGTCACTGGCTCGGCGCTGGTGGCGGCGGGGGCAGCCGTCTCGGCGGCGACGACAGCCGCAGCCGTCGCAGAAGAATCAGCAGGGGTAGAAGCGACAGATGGCTGAGTCCCAGTAGCTGGCACGCCACACGCGGCAAGAAACGCCGAGCTGAGCAGCACAGCCGAGGCTACCCAAGACGTCATTCCCTTCATCAATGGTCTCCTTAGCATAGGGGCAGAAAACGAACAATTGCCACTACATGATCCAGCCAGCGTGGCGAGCGCGGTCGATCTGCTCCTATAGCGCAGCCCACAGATGCCCACCAGGATCGACATGGATCAAAGCCTTGTTCAGAACATCTCACTCTCTCATAGTATACCCGGATAATTACCAATTTCTGTTAACGGTCTTATCATCTTTACCCTGACAATTTTCTCACCCTGGACCAGCGATCGGCTCGCTTCATGGCCTACACTGGCCCGCCACAAGGCATAGCTCGCGCTCAGCAAAAAAACATCGGGCCAGCCCTGCGGAGCTAGCCCGATAGTGTGCCCACGGTCAGCGGTCTGCTATTTTTCCTGTAGGATCGCGGTGAGCTGAGCTCGCAGCTGCGCAGCCGCCTCGTCGGCAGTGATCTGGCCGCTCAGCAGCTGGTTGATCAGCGGATCATAGATCTCGGCTGAGATCTTGGCAAAGCTCGTCGGGTCGGGCGGGTTGAGCGGCGAGGCCACCGTCTCGACCTCACCAATATACCGGAAGACCTCCTGCTGCATGGGGAGCAGGTTGGGCTTGATCGCCTTACGTACTGCGGGGATAATCGGCACGCCCCGCTCGGCAGCCAGGATCGTGTTGGCCTCGGGCGAGTTGATGAAAAAATCGATAAAGAGCGCTGCCGCATCGGGGTGCTGCGTCTTCGACGATATCGAGAAGAACATCGACGGCTTGAGGAACAGGCCCTCGCTGCCCTCCGCCACGCGCGGCGTCTGCACCAGCGCCAGCTGATGCTCGGGATTTGCGGCGGAAAGCGCCACCGCCTGGTTGCTCCAGAGCATCTTCATCGCGGCCTTGTTATTCACGATCAGCGACTCCTCTAGGGCGAGGCCCCCCCGAGAGGAGTCGGTCTCCAGCGGGGCCATCGCTCCCGACGCATCCAGATCGACCAGAAGTTGGAAAAACGAGGACGCTAGTCTATCATCGGTATAGCCAAGGCCCGTTCTCTGATCATTGTAGGGCCATTTGCCATGCTCTTTCAGGTAGATTTTGAGAACATCGAGGTTCGAGATCTGCTCGACGCCATAGATGCCCAGCTTGTCGTGGAGCGTGGTGGCCGCCTGCTTGAAGTCGTCCCAGGTCCAGTCGGCGGTCGGCTCGGCCACGCCCGCCGCCTTGAACTGCGCCGGGTCGTAGAGCAGCGTGATCGCATTGGTACCCAGCGAGATGCCATACATCTGGTCGCCGATACGCCCACCGGCCAGCTGCTCATCCGCCACACCATCCAGGTGGATATCTTTCTCCGAGACGTAGCGGTTGAGCGAGAGCAGCTTGCCCTTGGAAACCCACTCGCCGATCCGCGAGTAGTCCTGTTGGATCACATCGATGGTCGTCCCCTCGGCCTCCTGCTTGCCCAGCAGATCCCAGTAGTCTTTAAAATCGACGTAGACCGGAACAACTGTGACGTTCGGGTGCGCTTTCTCAAACAGATCGATGACCTGAAGCGTGCGATCATGGCGATTTTTGCTGCCCCACCACGCGACACGCAGCGTCACAGGGGCGCTGGTGCCTGCGGTGGGGGTGGGGGCGCTGGTGCTCGCGGGGGGAGGCGTTGCCGCCTGGGTGGGCTGGGGTGTCGCTGCCGCCGGGGCCATGGTACACGAGGCGAGGAGCATACAGAGCAGCGACGCAGCTGACGCGATCCATGGCCTGTTGATCTTCATCGGAGCTCTCCTCAAATAAACCATACTGCGTGGCGCAAGCGGTGGTACAAGCGATGTGGTATCCGCCGTTAATAGAACGCTAGTGTACCGCAGGGCAATTACCTATGCTTACCTTACAGCGCTTGGCACTTGGCGCTCCCGCCTGGTCAGCTGGCGATGATCCTGCATTGCCGACATCACCCGCAATCCGATGCACGCACTGCCGCACCATGGATGTAGGGGCGGGTCTGGTGCCCGCCCCATTGCAACCCACCGCAGGCATCGAACGCCAACCGATGAGCACGGTACGTGGCGATGCTGATCGGCTTCGCGTTCATCGGCGTCATCGAACGCCTCGGCGATGGATACAATGAAACACGTAGAGGCGGGCACGAGACCCGCCCCTACGTCAACGATCGCATCGCACCCATGCCCACCTGCTGCCGTGGCACCCACCAGGCTGCCCCGGCACGCGGTATCGCGCCATCTGCTGCATCGGAATGGCCCGCCCGAAAAAGTAGCACCTGTTGAGGGCATCAACCCCAACCGCCCTTATACGCGCTCGCGGAGCGCGTCGGCGATCTGCCGCAGATCTGGGCGGTCGCGGTCGATCCGGCGGGTCGCAAGCCACAGCTCGTTGGTGGCAGGCTGGGGCGCGCGCCACAGCTCGTGGATACGGCCCTCGGCTAGGGCCTGGCGGCAGAGATAGGCGGGCAGCACGCTCAGGCCGTGGCCCAGCGCCACCGCCTCGACCAGAATGCGTAGATCGGGGATGATCACCGCCGGGCGGAAGGGCGGGCGTACCTGAAAGTGCTGCCGCCAGAAGCGACGGATGATCGGCAGGTCGGCGGCGTAGCTGAGCCAGGGCTGGACCGACATCCAGCGCTGCAGCTGCTCGACATCGCCCTCGGGCGGCACATGGCCGCTGGCCGCAATCAGGATGAACTCCTCCTCGGCAAACAGCGTGTAGTCCACCTGCATGGCTGGCACCCGCTGCGAGGAGATCACCAGATCTAGCTCGCCCTGCTCCAACAGCGGGATGAGCGCCTGCGGCATGCCGAACTGCACCGCCAGCCGCAGCGGCAGCGGCAGCAGCTTGGCCATGGCAACCTGGCCGATGTACTCGGGCGGGCCGCCCACCCGCACCAGCGGGCGCTCGTCGGCGGCGAGGCGCAGCTGCTGACTGGTTATGTCGAGCGCATCCAGCGCAGGCGCGACCTGGGTGTAGAGCTCCTTGGCATACTCGGTGGGTAGCATCCGGCGCGGCAGGCGCTGAAATAGCGGCTGGCCCACCGCATGCTCAAGCGCGGCCAGGTGCTGGCTGACCGCAGGCTGGGTCAGGAAGCGCGCCTTGGCCGCCCGCGACACGCTGCCCGTGCGGTAGATCGCAATGAAACTCTGGTACCATGTGAGGTCGATCATAAATAATCTTATGGTTTGGCGATAAAATGATTATTTGAATTATAGCATCTCGCCCACTATACTCAGGCTATCGAGCGGCGATAGCGCCGCATACGATCAAAAAAGAGGTAGCAGATAATGGCAAAACGTATTCTGATGGTCGTCACCAGCCACGATATCATCCCAGCAACCAACACACCGACCGGGCTCTGGTTCGAAGAGTTCGCAACGCCGTACAACATCCTGCGCGAGGCCGGGGTGGCGATCACCACCGCAAGCCCCAGGGGCGGCGTGGTGCCGATCGACCCCAACAGCCTGCCCGTGCCCGACGACGCGCAGGATGCCTACGCGGCGCTCCAGCAGACCCTGCCGCTCGCCGAGGTCAGCGCCGCTGGGTTCGACGCGATCTTTCTGCCGGGCGGTCACGGCACCATGTTCGACCTGCCCGAGAGCGGCGCGCTGCACCAGCTGCTGCGCGCCTTCGCCGAGGGCGATAAGGTGATAGCGGCAGTATGCCACGGCCCCGCAGGCCTGGTCGGCGCGACGCTCTCCGACGGCACACCGCTGGTGGCGGGCAAGACCATCACCGCGTTCACCAACGACGAGGAGGAGGCCGCCCAGCACACCAACGATATGCCATTTTTGCTGGAGTCGCGGCTGCGCGAGCTGGGCGCGGTCTTCGTGCCCCAGCCCAACTGGAGCGACCACATCGAGCAGGATGGCAAGCTGATCACCGGCCAGAACCCGCAGTCGAGCGCCAGCATCGCCAGGGCGGTGGCAGATGCGCTGGCCGCCGTGGCGGCGTAGCAGCAACATACCAATGCCCCAGGCCGCAGTGTGCGGCCTGGGGCATTGGTATATCGCATAGAGAAGCGCAGGCAGCTAGCTGGCGCTCGCCGCACGGCGGGCCTGCACCGCGCCCGCCAGCTCGCGCAGCACCTGCACGGTGGTCTCCCAGCTCATGCAGCTGTCGGTGATGCTCTGGCCATAGACCAGCTGCTTGGGGTCATCCAGATCCTGCCGCCCCTCCACCAGAAAGCTCTCCAGCATCACGCCCACGATCCCGCGCTCGCCCTCGGCCACCTGCGCGGCGATCTCACTGGCCACCACCGGCTGGCGGCGGAAGTCCTTGCGGCTGTTGTCGTGGCTGGCATCGATGATCACGCGCTCGGGCAGGGCGGCCTTGCGCAGCCCCGCCAGCGTGCTCTGCACGCTCTCGCGGTCGTAGTTGGGGCTGGTGCGCCCGCCGCGCAGCACCACGTGGCAGTCGGGGTTGCTGCGGGTGGTGACAATGGCCGCCAGGCCCTGCTCGGTAACGCTCAGGAAGCTGTGCGCGGCCCCGGCGGCGCGGATGGCGTCGATCGCCATCTGCACGCTGCCGCCCGTGCCGTTCTTGAAGCCCACCGGCATCGACAGACCCGACGCGAGGTTGCGGTGCACCTGGCTCTCGGTGGTGCGCGCCCCGATGGCCGCCCAGCTGACGGCATCGGCGAAGAACTGCGGCGAGATCGGGTCGACAAACTCGCAGCTGACCGGCAGGCCAAGCTCGACAATATCGATCAGCAGGCGGCGGCCCATGCGCAGGCCGTCATTCACCGCAAAGCTGCCATCCAGGTAGGGGTCGCTGATCAGGCCGCGCCAGCCGACGGTGGTGCGCGGCTTCTCGAAGTAGACCCGCATCACCAGCAGCAGGTCGCGCTCGAACTCGGGCAGCGCAGCGGCCAGCCGCCGCGCGTACTCCAGCGCCGCCGTGGTGTCGTGCACCGAGCACGGGCCGACCACCACGATCAGCCGGTCGTCGCGCCGATCGAGGATGTTCACCATCTCCTCGCGATGCCCGCTCACGGTTCGCGAGGCCGCTGGCTTCAGCGGCAGCTCTTCCATCAGGATGGCTGGCGGCAGCAGGGGCCGGTAGCCCACAATGCGCAGGTCGCGGGTGCGCGGCGTCGCGTCCGCATCCGATGCGTGGCGCGGTTCGCCACTGGTATTGGTCATGTCCGTGTGCTCCGCTTCTGTTCAGTATCGTCACATCTCCGCAGCACTGCAGGATACCATACTGTGGGCCTGCAGCCTGCAGCGATCAAAAACGCTAGGCCGCAGGCTCGTCGATCGGCTCCCAGCTGTCCAGATCGTCGCCGTGCCACTGGTGGCGCAGCTGGTGCCAGCTGGCCATATCGCGCTCCTGCGGGCTAAAGCGGCTGATCAGGTACTCGATGAAGGCCTCGCGCCCGGGGTCGCCCGCCAGGATGAGCGCATACTCGCCCTGGGGGTCTACCAGCACATATTCCTGACCCCCATCAGCAGCGGCCCGCGATTCGATCGTAAAAAAGACGCCAAACGAGCGCGGGTTCTGAACCAGCAGATAGGCGTCATAGATCGATCGGTAGCTGAACTCGCGCTCCTCGTCAAGCACATAATCCACCCAGTCCTCGTAGCTGTAAAATTCTTTCATGGCGCATTCCTCCTGCATAGCGGGGCACCAGTGCGATGCAGGGAAGTATACACCTTTACCGCGCTTGCCTTGCGCCGCGCCCGCAGCGTGGAACAAAAGCGGCAGGCAGCCGTCATACAGGCAGGCGGACGCTGCCGATAGGCAGCTGTCGATAGGCTCTACGAAGGGAGAAAGACGATGGTAGCAGCGATGCAGAATCACCGGCGGCATGTCCGCTTTTGGCTGGCGGGGGCGGTAGCGCTGCTCGTCGCGGGTGGGCTGCTGTGGGCGTGGGGGGCGGCGGCCAGCACGCCGCTGCGCAAAAACCAGCAGCTGTGGGCCGACCGTCGGCCAGCCGCGTATCAGTATGTGCTGCAGATCTCGTGCTTCTGCCCCACCCAGATCACCAGCCCGGTGCGTGTGACCGTGCGCGAAGGCATGCAGCCCGAGCTGCGCTACACCGACAGCGACGAACCGGTGGAGGCCAGCTTCTTCGCGCAGGCGGTGCCGATCGAGGGCATGTTCGCGATCATCCAGACCGCGCAGGACAATCGCGCCGCGCGGCTGGATGTGCGCTACGACCCAGCGTATGGCTACCCCAGCCAGGTGGCGATAGATGGCGGATTCGAGATCGCCGATGATGAGATCAGCTACACCATCAGCCAGTTCTCGCCGCTGGCCGGGGAGGCCAAGCCATGATCGCAGCCGAACAGCTGGACGCCCTGCTGCCTGCGCGTGGGCGGCCCTCGACCCTGCACAGCGCGTGCTACTGGGCCGCGCCCATGGAGCAGGCGGCGCGCTCATGCTCCAGGGCGCTGGTGCGGGCGGGCTAGGCCGGGCAACGGGCAAATCACAGCTGCGAGCCGCCGGTCGCATCCAGCAGCTGCCCCGTGACCCATCGGCCATCGGGCGAGGCCACAAAGCCCACCACGTCGGCCACATCCTCGGGCTGGCCCACCCGCCCGAATGCCGAGTAGGCCGCCGCCTGGGCGTGGGCCTCGGGCACGCGCATCCACTCCGCATTCATGTCGGTCTCGATGATGCCTGGCAGCACCGCATTGACTGTGATCCCGCGCCCGCCGAGCTGCTTGGCCAGCATCAGCGTGAATGTGTTCAGCGCACCTTTGGTCATGCTGTAGGCCGCCGTCTCGGGGTAGGCGATCCGCGTCACACCCGAGGAGATGGCGATGATCCGCCCGCCATCGCGCAGCTGCGGCAGCAGCCGCTGGGTCAAGAAAAACACCGAGCGCACATTCACCGCGAACACCTGATCGAACACATCCTCGCTCGTCTGCTCGATCGAGACGCGCGGCGAGATCCCGGCGTTATGCACTAGAATATCAAGCGATGTGCTGCCGGTGCGCTCGCGCAGGGCTGGGGCCAGCGCATCGCAGAGCGCCGCCGCCCCGCCTGGCTGGCCCAGATCGGCCCCAACCGCAAACGCCTGGCCGCCCGCCGCCGCGATCGTGGCCAGCGTGGCCTCGGCGGCCTCGCGGCGAGCGCCGTAGTGCACCGCCACCAGCGCCCCATCGCGGGCCAGCCGCAGCGCAATGGCCCGCCCGATCCCACGGCTCGCGCCGGTGACCAGCGCAACCTTCCCCGAGAGTGTGCCCATATCTCTACCCCAGATCTCCTGAGCGGCGGCAGCGATCGCTCAGGCCTTGTGGAAAACTGCCGCAGACCCACTATAATAGGCACAGCACCGCGCAGCCAGGGAGCGCTGCTCCTAGGCTTATCGAAAGAACTATGACATCAAACCCCAACGTTGATATACGGCGGCGCACGATGCTGGGCGACTTCCTGCGCACGCGCCGCGCCAGGCTGCGGCCCGAGCAGATCGGCGTGCCCACCTCAGGCGGGCGGCGGCGCACGCCGGGGCTGCGCCGCGAGGAGGTGGCCGAGCAGGCCGGGGTAAGCGTCGAGTGGTACACCTGGATCGAGCAGGGCCGCGATATCCATGTCTCCAGCAGCGTGCTGCAGAATATCGCGCGGGCACTGCGGCTCAGCGCCGACGAGCAGCTCTACCTAGCCATCCTCACCACCCCCGCCGCCCTCCTCCCCGATCCCTTTCCCGCGGGCGGCACGCTGGAAAGCTACCAGCAGATGATCGAGGCGCTGCCCTACAGCCCGGCCTATATCACCAACCGCATGATGGATGTGGTGGCCTGGAACCGCGCCGCAGATCTGGTGTTTGGCCAGCTAGACGCCGTGCCCGCAGGCGAGCGCAACTTCCTGCAGCTGCTCTTCCTCGACCACGACTTCCGCCAGCGATTCGACGACTGGGATAGCGTCGCGCAGGGCACCGTGGCCGGGTTCCGCATCACCGCTGGCCGCCAGCTGGACAGCCCCAAGACCGCCCAGCTGATCGCTACGCTCAGCCAGCGCAGCCAAGCGTTTCGACAGCTGTGGAGCCAGCACGATGTGCAGAACAGCTGCGCGCCACAGCGCACCATGCTGCACCCGCTGGCCGGGGCGCTCCGCTTCACCGTGCTCAGCTTCCAGATCGGCGGCGACCCCGATCTGCGCTGCTGTGTCCACACGCCCGCCGACCCGCCCACCGCAGCCGCGCTCAGCGCGCTGCTGCCAGCCCCAGCCAAGCCGCCGCTGCTAGGAGCCAGACCGTGACCAATACCACCCACTGGTGCAAAATGATGCGCACGCAGCTCGCGCAGATCTGCGAGCAGCACCCCGACCCCTTCGACTGCCCCGATATGCTGGTGTACTATAGCCCGCAGAGCAACACCTACGGCCTGATCATCCACGACGGCGGCAGATCGAGCATCCACATAGACTACTGCCCATGGTGCGGGGCAGCCCTGGGCAAGCAAAAACGCACGACCGCCTAACAAAAAGCGAGGGCGGTGGGTATAGCCCACCGCCCTCGACAGCCCGCCCCGCGCTAGAGCCCGACCATGTTCAGCAGCAGATTTGGCGTGCCGATGCGGTTGCTCTTGATCACATTTGGCACCGCGTGGCTATCTAGCCAGGCGCAGATCGTGGCCGCCCCCACATCGCCGTAGGTGGCCTTGTACAGCGCCGCCACGCCGGTGACATGCGCCGCCGACATCGACGTGCCGCTAAGGGTCTTGGCTGTATCGCCTGGCCATGTGGATTTGATCGCTACGCCAGGGGCATAGGCATCCACACACGAGCCATAGTTCGAAATGAGCGATCGGACATCCTTCTTATCTACCGCCGCCACGGTATATGCGGCAGGGGCGCTAGCGGGCGAGACATTGCATGCATTCCGCGTCTCGTTGCCCGCCGCCACCACCACAAACACGCCCGAAGCCACCAGATCAGCCACCGCCGCGTTGATCGCCGCCGAGTAGTCGCCGCCGATCGAGATATTGGCCACCGCCATCGGCAGGTGATTATTCGCCACCCAGGTGATGCCATCCACTAGCTCGGCCACGGTGGCGGTGCCATCGCAATCCAGCACGCGCACCGCATGAAGGTTGGCCTGCTTGGCTACCCCATAGGTCGCGCTGCCGATCGTGCCTGCCACATGGGTGCCGTGGCCGTGGCAGTCTAGCCCGTCGCCGCCCAACACATCGTAGGCCACCGAGGCGCGCCCGCCAAACTCGGGCAGGGAGACATCAATCCCCGAGTCGAGAATGTAGACATTCACCCCCGCGCCGGTGCTCTCGTAGCTATAGGTGTATGAGAGCGGCAGGCTGCGCTGGTCGATCCGGTCAATACCCCACGCCGACTCCGAGCCAACCACCTCCAGGCCCTGCATGCGCAGCCGCCGATCCTGCTCGATCGCCGCCACATCGGGCGCGCGGCGCAGCCCTTCGAGCTGGGCCGCGCTGAGGTCGGCCACAAAGCCCGCGTGGCTACGCGCGAACACGCGGCGGGCCTGCAGGCCACGCGCCTGGATGAGCGGCTGTGCGTGCCGACCTGGCTTCATGGTGATAATATAGCGCCCCGGCACGCCATCGGCAGCCGATGCAGATTGGATGGGGAGAGGGGAGGGGGCCGCCTGCACCGCCAAGGCGAAAGGAAGCTGCAGCGCGACCGCAAATAGCACGAGGTAGAGCTTTGTGGTGTGTTTCATGGGATGGCCTCCGCTATATACAAAACCGATGGTTTCACGGCGTATGGGTGTGTTTCGGGTTTGCCGGGCCAACCATGAAGAAGACATCCGCCTTGGTTCACATCGTGCATCAGGGCGGATGTCTTCAGTACATGATTGTTCTATTGTCGCGGGTAAATCTACGTGTCGTTAAGCATCTACTTTGATTATAGAACTCTATTCAGCGCTATGTCAATGGCAGCACCATCATCCACAAAAATACTCGTTTACCCTTTTGCAATCGAAAATAGTCACAGAACTGTATAGAAAAGATTGCATTTTTGGAAATATTTTTGATTACAAAAATTTTAGCATCGAAAATAATACTAATATCAAATATTTTGATATTAGTATATTATTTAATGCAAATCAAATTATTTAGCAGTAAATCAATTTTAAAAACACTATAATATAGTAATTCAAATCTATCAACCTCCGAGGATAAACAGGGCCTATACGTTCTCCAGGAGCCATAAGCTAGCGCGAACGGGCAAGGCTGCAAGCACTGCCGACGTTCGCCCCCGCGCACTATGCCCCTATGTGAGGCCTTTGCCTGCTCCACTTCATGCTTCGGGGCTTCGTTGTGCCTTGGTCTCTTGGATCTTGGTGGTAAAACGTTCTGCCGAACGAGAACACATATCCGCACGCCAAGCATTGCGGCTATCAAGCCATTTTGCGCCTATCTTGTACGCCTTTTGCCATACATACGCGCTATACTCGGCATGTCGGCAGAATCTTGGCGGCTGACGCACCTATGAAGAAGCGACACCCCCATGCAAAAATCATCGCTACCAGCAAATGAAGCCGAGCGCCTCGCAGCGCTGTATAACTACGACATCCTCGACACCGACCCCGAAGCCGATTTCAACAGCCTGGTGCAGCTTGCCGCCAGCATCTGCGGCACCCCGATGGCGCTCATCACCTTTATCGAGAGCGACCGCCAGTGGTTCAAGGCCCAGATCGGTATAGAGACCAACCAGACCTCACGCGAGGTCTCCTTCTGCGCCCACGCCATCCACCAGCCAACAGAAATTTTCGAGGTGCCAAACGCCCTTGAGGACCAGCGATTCTACGACAACCCTCTGGTCACCGCCGATCCCAACATCCGCTTCTACGCAGGGATGCCGATCGTCGATCCCGAGCAGCACGCGCTCGGCACGCTGTGTGTGCTCGACCATACGCCGCGCACGCTCACCCCGTTCCAGCGTGATGCGCTACGCACCTTGGGCCGCCAAGTCATGTTGCTGCTTGAGCAGCGGCTCAAGATCCGGGCGCTCGAAGAAGCCATAGACGAACGGCAGCAGATCGAGGCCGCGCTGCACAGCAGCCAGCTACGCTACCGCGCCACCATCGGCGCAATGACCGAGGGCGTGGTGCTCCAAGGCCCCAACGGCGTGGTCTACTCGTGCAACCGCAGCGCCGAAGACATCCTCGGCATCAGCGCCCAGCAGATCGAGCGGCCAGACACTATAGAGGCAGGCTGGAAGATCTGCTACGAGGATGGGCGCGACTGCCCCATAGATGAGCACCCGGCGCTGGTCGGGTTCCGCACCGGAAAGCCTCAGCGCGATATCACCCTGGCCATCCACAAGCCCGATGGGCAAGTGACATGGATCCTGCTCAATGTGCAGCCGCTCTTCGAGCAGGGTGAGCAATCGCCCTACGCCGTTGTCTCATCATTCTCCGACATCACCGCGCGCAAGCAGGCCGAGCAGGTGCTGCTCGACAGCGAGCGCCAGTACCGCCAGCTGTTCGAGGGCAACCAGGCCCTCCAGATGCTCATCGACCCAGCAACTGCCCGGATCATCGATGTCAACCCAGCCGCCTGCAAATTCTATGGCTACCCCCACAGCACCCTCACCTCGATGTATGTCTATGACCTCAACCTGCTCTCCCCAGAGCAGGTGCTGGCAGCGACCAAGCAAGCAGAACAGACCACCCACAGCGTCTTCCATTTTCAGCACCGCATCGCCGATGGCAGCATCCGCGATGTCGAAGTCTACAGCAGCCCGATCGATATCGATGGGCATGTGCTGCTCCACACGATCATCCACGACATCACCGAGCGCCGCGCTGCCGAGTGCGCGCTGCAAGATGCCAAAGAGGCCGCCGAGGCCGCCGTGCGCGCCCGATCAACCTTCCTGGCCAATATGAGCCACGAGATCCGCACCCCCATGAATGGCGTGATCGGCATGACCAGCCTGCTGCTGGATAGCAACCTCTCATCCGAGCAGCGCGACTATGCCGAAACCATCCGCCGCAGCGGCGAGTCGCTGCTCACCATTATTAATGATATTCTCGACTTCTCGAAGATCGAAGCTGGGAAACTTGAGCTAGAGATGCTGGATTTCGACATGCGGATCTTGATCGAAGATGTGCTGGATCTGCTGGCCGAACATGCCGAGCGCAAGGGCCTGCTGCTCACCTGCATCGTCGAACACAGTGTGCCGCAGCGGCTGCGCGGCGACCCTGGGCGTATTCGTCAGATCCTAACGAACTTGGTGAGTAACGCGATCAAGTTCACCCACCAGGGCGAGGTGATCGTGCAGGCTCGGCTAGAAAGCCAGAACAGCGAGCAGAGCACGATCGAAATAGCCGTGCAAGACACCGGCATCGGGATCAGCGCACAGGGCCAGGCCCAGCTGTTCCAGCCCTTCTCGCAGGCCGATAGCTCTACCACTCGACTCTATGGCGGCACCGGCCTCGGCCTCTCGATCTGCCGCCAGCTAGTGCTGCTGATGGGCGGCGACATCCGCCTCGACAGCACGCCACAGATGGGCTCAACATTTACCTTCACCCTGCAGCTGCCGCAGCCGCTGCACCCCGCCCCAGCCAAGCAGCAGGCCGAGGATCTGCGCGGCCGCCGCGTGCTGATCGTCGACGATCATCTGACCAGCTGTATGCTGCTCACCCAGCTGACCGAGAGCTGGGGCATGCATGCCACCGCCATCGATCAGCCGCTAGAGGCCATCCAGATGCTCCGCAAGGCGGCCATGGGCAAGAAACCCTACGATGTGGCCATCCTCGACATCGCCATGCCGGTGCTGGATGGCCTAAGCCTCGCGCGCCAGATCAAGGCCGATGTGCTGCTGCAGGCTACCCCGCTGCTTATGGTCACGGCCTTCTCGCAGCGCGGCGATGGCCGCGCCGCACGGCTGGCCGGCGCATCGGCCTACCTCAGCAAGCCCCTACGCCAGGAGCAGCTGTTCGCCGCGCTCGCCGCGCTCTTCTCCAGCGGCGAGCAGCCCCACAGCGCGCCCCAGATCGTCACCAAACACACGATCAGCGAGCAGGCCAGCATCAAGCACGGGCGGATCTTGGTGGTGGATGACAACGCGGTAAATCAGAAGGTGGCCGTGCACCTGCTTGAGCGGCTGGGCTATAAAGCCGATGTCGCAGCCAACGGGATCGAGGCGCTCGACGCCCTAGCGAGAATACAGTATACGCTGGTGCTGATGGACTGCCACATGCCCGAGATGGATGGATTCGCCGCAACATCCGCCATCCGCCAGCGCGAGGGGCATGCGCGCCACACGCCGATCATCGCGCTCACCGCCAGCGCCCTGCAAGGCGAGCGCGAGCGCTGCCTCTCCTCGGGGATGGACGACTATATCTCGAAACCGGTCACCCGCGATGCGCTGGCCAGCGCGCTGACCCGCTGGATCGCTCAACAGGAGCCGTCCGCCACCGCCAGCCCAAAGGATAGCGCTGCGCTGATCGACATGAGCCTGATCGATGATCTTGTCAACGACAGCGGGTCAAAAAGCTACGATCTGCTCAGCGAGCTGCTGCAGATCTTCGAGCGCGATACGCCGTCGCATCTGGATCGACTATTTCAGGCGATCCGCACCAACGAGGCCGCCGACGTGAGCGCCCAGGCGCATACCATCAAGGGCAGCGCGGCCAACCTGGGGCTAGCAGCGCTGGCCAAATACTGCGGTCAGATCGAGCAGCTGGCAGCTGCTGGGGTGATCAGCGACCCAGGCACAAGCGAGCCGACGCTCACCACGCTCTATCAGCAGTCGATGCAAGCCATGCACACAATCCTGGCGCAATCGAACACCTAGCTAGTAGAGGAACTCTTCGATATGGTAGAGCGCAACCTTGGGCGGCGGGCCAGGCCACGAGCGTACGGCCGACCGAATCGTGGCGAGCTGGGCATCCAGCTGCGCGGGCGACAGCGCCTCGCTGCCGAGCGCCCGCATGTCCTGCTCGTAAGGGCTGCCCGGCGGCGGGATCAGCGGCGAAACGTATACGATATCGCCCACGCCAAGCTGCATCTCGCCGAGCCGCATCAGGGTGTTTGCGCAGTGCTGGTCGGCCAGGCGCGCCCCACCCGCGCCCGCCAGCACGATCACGCCCACCTCAAGGCCAGCCCGCTTCATCGTATGCACGGCCTCCACGCACGCGGCGGGCGATCCAGGCTTGCGCAGCAGCGCGAACACCTCGTCATCCCCCGTCTCCATGCCAATATAGACGCGGCGCAGCCCCAGCTCGCGGAGCTGGCGGTAGTCATCCTCGGTCTTGCGCGTGGCCCCAAAGATGTCTAGAAATGAATAGATGCCCTGCGCCCCGCTGGCCACACCGGGCAGCTCGTCGTGGATGACCCGGATCTGCTCAAGCAGGCGCGGCTGCGGCACGATCAGCGCGTTGGCATCGCCCAGAAACACCGATCCGCGCATGCTGATGCCCTGGCCCAAGAAAGCCAGCACATCGCGCACGTGCTGGCGAAAGGCGACAGGCGCTTTGATCCGGAACGGGCGATCGAGGTAGAAGGTGCAGAAGCTGCAGCGGTTCCAGCTGCAGCCCTCGGCAGATTGGAAGACCACCGAGCGGTACTGATCGGGCGGGAGGATGCTGACCGGCTTGTAGATGGCCGCGAACTGCTGGCGCTCGCGCTCGCGGCGGTCGGCATCCCAAGCCAGGATGGTGTCGAGCCAGGCGGCGAGGTCGGCGCGGCCTGCCGTGGGCAGGGCGGGGGCGATGCTGCGCAGGTGGTCGATCAGGCGGGCCTCGACCTGCTCGGACTCGGCGGTAGCCAGGCGGCGGCGCAGCTTGGGGGCATTGGGCCGCACCTGCTTGAGCACCATGTCGCCGTTGAGCGCGCGGCAGTAGGTGGCCCCATCCATCACGGCGCTCACCAGGCGGCCCGCGCGGTCGAAGGCGGCGGTGGTGGTGAGGTTTTCCGAGATGGTGAGCATGTTATGCTTGGCAGCTATGTAGAGCGCCGAATTAGCGTGCTGGGTGCTGGCGATATGGGGGGTGAGCTCGATCATTGGGTTGGCCTTTGCGTGAAATGCTGGTCGCTGCGATTATACCAGGGTTCGTTGGGGATTGGCGACAGGGCCTATACCTTCTCAACATGCCAGCGATATTCACCACCAAGACGCCAAGACACCAAGGAACAAAAAGAAACGGATACCACAACGGCGCGAAGACACAGAGGGGAAAAGCAAGCGAACTCGTAATGGGCATACCGCGCTGGAACAAACATCGACACTGTTTTCAGCGTTGCTGATCGGCCCCAGCGCGACGGCTGCGTAGAACGCATCCACCATGGACTGAGGGCAGATGCTATTGACAGGGTATAGGCTTCGTGCTATTATTGAACCGTTTCAAAGATAGTGTTCACACAACCAGCTAAACAACGCAGCGATGCGCGTGATGAGATCTGTTTTGCCCAGGTAGTGTTTATCGTACACATTATTCGGCAAAACCTGACAAGATCACATACATATCCTGCGTTTCCAACCCAGGAAGGGATGGGCATTCCTTTTTTTACCCTGATTTTTGAAACGGTTCAAACAACCAGAGGAGGTCAGCTCAACCAGCCAACAACGCCCGCAACCACAATGACGTAAGCTAATCTCATAGAGGAGTCTGCCATGTCCATAACCAATATCCGCTGGGGCTCGCTGATCCCGTGCGCACTCGTGGCCGCCGTGCTCAGCTCGTGCAGCGGAGCCACCGCACCCGCCGCCACCGAGGCACCCGCCGCTGGCAACGCCACCGAGGCACCTGTGTCCGCCACCCAGGCTCCCGCCGCAGCCGACGCCACCACAGCCGCACCCGCAGCCGACGCCGCCACCGCACCCGCAGCGGCAGGCGTACTGCCGTCCATCATCAAGATGCCCGAGCAGATCGCCGGGGGCCGCCCCGTGACCATCTCGGTGGTGGGCAAGCCCGCCGAGTCGCAGCCCGAGTCGCTGGCCAGCTGGACCGCCCAGGTCGAGCGCTTCGAGAAGCGCTACCCCAACGTCACGATCAACGGCACCGACTACGCCTACAGCCCCGACACCTTCGCCACCCTCGTGGCCGGCAAGCAGGTGCCCACGCTCTTCGAAGTCTACCTCTCCGACCCGTCGAAGATCATCGACCAGGGCATCGCCGCCGACCTGACCAGCGTGTTCGACGCCAACAAGCTGCAGGATGTGTTCAACCCCAACATCCTCTCGATCACCTCGAAGGATGGCAAGGTGTACGGCATCCCGCGCTTCGCCTACGCCATGGGCCTTGGCTACAACCTCCAGATGCTCAAAGACGCCGGGTTCAGCGCGCCGCCCAAGACATGGGAGGAGCTGGCGACCATGGCGCAGAAGCTGACCAAGCGCGATGAGGGCGTCGCCGGGTTCTCGTTCATCACCGACGGCAGCGGCGCGTCGGGCTGGCAGTTCACCACGCTGGCCTACACCTGGGGCGCGAAGCAGGGCAGCATCGTGAAGCAGAACGCCGACGGCAGCTACACCGCCGGGTTCGCCGAGGGCGCGCCGGTGGATGCCATGCAGTATGTGAAGGATCTGCGCTGGAAGTACGACGTGCTGCCGCGCGAGAACCTGAACTGGAACCGCAACGGCGAGGCGCTGGCCACGGGCCGCGCGGCCATGGTGGTGATCGCGGGCGACCAGTACACCTGGATCCGCACCACCTTCCCCGATGTAGACATGAGCCAGTTCGGCTATGCGCCGCTGCCCGCAGGCCCGGATGGCAAGAGCGTCTCACTGGTGGGCGGCAACATCGCCATGGTCAGCGCCAGCGCCAGCGACGACGAGAAGGAGGCCGCCGCCTACTTCCGCCTGTGGACACAGTTCGACCCCAGCGAGATCCAGATCGGCTACGACAACAGTAAGAAAGACCCGACCGTGGTAGTGGGCCAGCCGGTGCTGCCGCTCTACGTGGGCGACTACCAGAAGGCCGCGCAGGCGCTCCAGGCCCAGTACGCCAACCTGCCGGTGGCCAACTACGCCCCGTTCATCGACGCCGTGACGGCGGAGCAGGTGAGCCTTGAGCCGGAGCCTGCGACCGCCGGGCAGGAGTACTACGCCGCGATCGGCACCGTGGTCAGCAGCATCCTCACCGATCAGTCGGTGGAGCCTGCCGCCGCGATGAAGGGCGCGTCGGACACGTTCCAGGCCAACGTGCTCAATCTGCTGAAGAAGTAGCGATCGCGCCGTATATCACATCTTCTGCGGGAAGCGACATGCTTCCCGCAGAAGATGCGATCTTCTGAAAAAAAGCACATCCTCTGCGCATGTGTCAAAAGAAGAAGAAAAGCTCCCTTTTGTCCTTTGGAGAAAATACCCTATGAGCGGTTCATTCAAACAACTTGGCGCGGTGCAGTCGCACCGCCTCGAAGGCAGCACGCTGAGCCTGGCATTTGGCGGGCCGGTGCTTGCGATCACCACGCTGACCGACCAGATCATGCGAGTGAGGCTGGCCCCCACAGGCAGCTTCGCGCCGCGCCGCTCGTGGGCGGTGGCCGCCCCCGACGAGGAGTTCCCCGGCGCAGCCGCCCAGGTGGCGCACGAGGGCGGGGTGATCACGCTGCGCACGGCGGCGCTGGCGGCCCATGTGGATACGGCCACGGGTGCGCTGCGCTTCACCACGGCGGATGGCCGCGCGTTCTGCGCCGACGAGGTCGGGGCCGAGTGGCAGGACGGCGGCGGCCAGGTGCGCTGCGCCAAGCAGATCGCGGCGGGCGAGCACTTCTACGGCTTCGGCGAGCGCACCGGCCAACTGGACAAGCGCGGCCAGCTGCTGAGCAACTGGACCACCGACCAGTACCGCTACGGCCCCTGCACCGACCCGC
Source organism: Chloroflexia bacterium SDU3-3 (assembly GCA_009268125.1). Taxonomy (NCBI): domain Bacteria; kingdom Bacillati; phylum Chloroflexota; class Chloroflexia; species Chloroflexia bacterium SDU3-3. The sequence goes on from WBOU01000001.1 coordinate 408,715, forward strand.
TGTATATCGCCATCCCCACCTTCATGGCGCTGCGGCCTGGCCTGGCCTACGGCGTATTCTTCAACAACACCTGGCGCAGCAGCTTCGACGTGGGCGCGGCCCGCGCGGGCGCGCTGCAGATCTGGGCCGAGGGCGGCGAGCTAGACTATTATGTCGTGTATGGCCCGCGCCCCGAGGCGGTATCGCAGGGCCTCGCGCAGATCTTGGGCACCATGCCGCTGCCGCCACGCTGGGCGCTGGGCTACCACCAGAGCCGCTGGAGCTACGGCAGCGACGCCGAGACCCGCCAGCTGGCCGAGCAGTTCCGCAGCCGCCAGATCCCGCTGGACGCCATCCACCTCGACATCGACTATATGCGCGGCTACCGCGACTTCACCTGGAACGACGAGGCCTTCCCCGACCCCGCCGCCCTGGTGGCCGACCTGCGGCGCGCGGGCGTGCGCGTGGTGCCGATCATCGACGCGGGCGTGAAGGCCGACCCCGAGTACGGCGTGTTTATCGACGGCAGCGAGCGCGACATGTTTCTGCGCCGCGCCGACGGCGAGGTGTTTCACGGCTACGTGTGGCCCGACGACTCGGTGTTCGCCGACTTCCTGCGGCCCGAGGTGCGCGCGTGGTGGGGCCAGCAGCAGCGCCCGCTGGCCGAGCTGGGCATCGGCGGCATCTGGAACGACATGAACGAGCCGACCGTGTTCGACCTGCCCTTCAGCCAGGGCGGCGGGCTGCCCCACACCATCGACCTGGATGCGCCCCAGGGGCCTGCGGGCGAGCAGACCACCCACGCCGAGGTGCACAACCTCTACGGCTCGAACATGGCCCAGGCATCCTACCAGGGCATGCGGATGGTGAGCGACGAGCGGCCCTTCGTGCTCACGCGCTCGGGCTTCGCGGGGGTGCAGCGCTGGAGCGCCTGCTGGATGGGCGACAACTGCTCGCGCTGGGAGCATATGGAGATGACCATGCCCCAGCTGATGAACATGGGGCTCTCGGGCGTGCCGTTCGTGGGCACCGATATCGGCGGCTTCTACGATAACGCCACCGGCGAGCTGTTCGCGCGCTGGATGCAGCTGGGCGCGCTGGTGCCGTTCGCGCGCGGGCACTCGACGGCGGGCACCGCACGCCACGAGCCGTGGGCCTTCGGGCCGGAGGTGGAGGCGATCTGCCGCGAGTACCTGGCCCTGCGCTACCGGCTGATGCCCTACCTCTACAGCCTGTTCTGGGAGGCATCGCAGCGCGGCACACCGGTGATGCGCCCGCTGCTCTACCACTTCCCCGACGACACCGCCACCTACGGCATCCACGACCAGTTCATGCTCGGCCCATGGCTGCTGGCCGCGCCGGTCTACCACGCCGACCAGCGCTGCCGCCACGTCTACCTGCCCGAGGGCACCTGGCACGACTGGTGGACCGGCGAGGTGACAAGCGGCCCGGCACACATCCTGGCCCAGGCCCCGCTGGAGCGCATGCCGCTGTATGTGCGCGGCGGCGCGATCGTGGCCAGCGGCCCGGCCAGCCTGCACGCGCATGAAGGCCCGCTGGCCGCGCTGACCCTAGACATCTACCCCGGCGATGGCGAGTGGACCCACTACGATGATGACGGCATCAGCTTCGCCTACGAGCGCGGCGAGTGCAGCACCACCCGCTACCGCGTGGGCCGCACCCCACAGGGCCTGCGCTTCGAGGCCCAGCCCCGCCAGGGCAGCTACCGCGTGCCGCCTCGCCCGCTGACCCTGCGCTTCCACGGCGCGGCGGCCCAGGGCGGCGGCTACGACGCGGCGACCCAGGTGCTGACGGTGGAGCGGCGCGACGACGGCCAGCCCTTCCAGCTCGACATCGCCCTTGCCTAGCAGCTCTACCGCCGCGCCCAGGTGTGCTGGTCGCGGCGGCTCAAGAAAGCTAAAGAAATGCGATCTTCGACGATCCCCTCAGCCAAAGCCCCGGCCATCAAGCGCCGCCGCATCCGCTGGCGCGAGCAGATCCCGGCGTGGCTGTTCTTGCTGCCCGCCCTGGTGGTGTTCGCCTACTTTGTCTGGTACCCCATGCTGGTGGCGATCGGCTACAGCTTCCAGCACGTGAGCCTGGTGGGCGAGTCGACCTGGGTTGGCCTCTCGAACTACCAGCGCATGCTCGCCGACCCGCTGTTCGTAACGGCCTGGCAGAACATTTTCAACTACACCCTGCTCAGCCTGGTGTTCGGCTTCTTCGTGCCGGTGCTGCTGGCGCTGATGATCAACGAGATGCGCCGCGCCACGCCGTTCTTCCAGCTGGTCTACTACCTGCCCACGCTCATCCCCGTCACCATCGCGCTGCTGGTCTGGCGGCAGATCTACGCCCCCGAGGGCGGCCTGCTCAACAGCCTGCTGCAGATGGTGTCGCTACCGCCGCAGCTGTGGCTGCAGAACCCCGCGCTGGCCAAGTTCGCGATCGTGATCATCATGACATGGGCTGGGGCGGGCGGCACCGTGCTGATCTACCTGGCCGCGCTGCAGGACATCCCCATGGAGCTGTACGAGGCCGCCGAGCTAGATGGCTTCGGCCCCTGGCAGCGCGTGCGCTACATCGCCATCCCCAACCTAGCATCCAAGATGCAGGTGCTGCTGGTGCTGCAGATCATCGCCGTGGTGCAGGTGTTCGCCGAGCCAATGCTGCTGACCGAGGGCGGCCCGGCCAACAGCACGCTGACGCCAGTGCTGGCCAGCTACCGCATCGCCTTCCTGCAGAACGACTTTGGGCTGGCCTCGGCCTGGAGCATCACGCTGCTGGTGGTGCTCTCGATCTTCTCGATCATCCACGTGTGGGCTTCCAACCGCAACAGCTAGGAGTTTGCCATGAGCACAGTACAACGCGGTATCCTCTCGCACACCGAGGCGCGCTCGCTGGGCGGTCGGCTGACCTACTGGCTGATCTTCGCCTTTCTGCTGGCCCTGAGCCTGGCCTTCGTGTTCCCGTTCTTCTACGCGCTCACCGCCGGGCTGAAGAACAGCGCCGAGATCTACCGCCCCGGCCTGAACCTGCTGCCCAAGGTGGCGCAGTGGAAGAACTACGCCGACGCCTGGCAGCGCTTCAACATGCTGGGCATGTTCCGCAACAGCTTCGCGGTGGCGCTGGGCGGCGTGGCGGGACAGCTGCTGATCTCGTCGCTGGCGGCCTATAGCCTGGCGCGGCTGAAGCCGGTGGGCGGCAAGCTGATGCTGCTGATCTTCCTGATGAGCCTGGCCATCCCCGGCATCGCCTACATCATCCCGCTCTACATCACGCTGGTGCGGCTGCCCATCCTGAACATCAGCCTGCTGAACAACTACTGGGGCCTGTGGCTGCCCTACTCGGTCAGCGCCTTCGCCATCCTGATGCTCAAGAACTTCTTCGAGCAGATCCCACAGGATATCTACGATGCGGCGGCGGTGGATGGAGCCTCGCCGCTGCGGATCTTCTTCACGATCACGCTGCCGCTCTCGCGCTCGATCCTGCTGATCCTGGCGATGCTGAGCTTCGTGGGCCTGTGGAAGGATTTCATGCTGCCGCTGCTGGTGCTGCGCGAGGCCAGCCTGCAGCCGATCACGGTGCGGCTCTACACGCTGGTGCAGAACTTCCCGCAGAACCTGCAGCTGGCGGCGGCGTTTATGGCGATGGTGCCGCCGCTGATCGTGGCGTTCTTGATGCAGCGCTATATGAAGGGCGGCATGCTGCTGGGCAGCGTGAAGGGCTAGCGGCGCTGGTTTGATGATCAAGCTCGTTGGATTGGCAATAGAACTCGTCTGCACGACGATGAATCTTGTCGGATTGGCAACATATCTCGTTGGATTGGCAATAGAACTCGTTGGCGCGACGGTGAATCTTGTCGGATTGGCAACATATCTCGTTGGATTGGCAATAGAACTCGTTGGCGCGACGGTGAATCTTGTCGGATTGGCAACATATCTCGTTGGATTAGCAATCAATCTCGTTCGCGCGACAACTGATCTCGTCGGATTGTCGACAAAACTTGTTGGATTGGCAATACATCTCGTTTGCTCGGCGGTGAATCTTGTTTGCTCGGCGTTCAAACATGGTGCCAATTCTGCGATAGCGGGTTCTTGTTGTTGTTTGGTGTGTGCCCTGCGCGGGCGGCGGCTAGGGGCCTGCCCCTAGCAACCCCGCGAGGGGGCGATGCCCCCTTCGATCCCCCAATTTTGGGCGTTCCCGTGCCGAAAACTGGCGGCTGGTGTTCGTGCATATGGCCATCAAAACACGAGCAGCACCTTCGCCGCATGGGCCGGGTGGGTAAGGTTCGCTCCGTCGCTCTTTTCCATGACATTTCGTTCCCTTGGTGCCTTGGTGTCTTGGTGGTAAACGGTTCTCGTTCCCTTCGCGTCTTCGCTTCTTCGTGGTGAAAAACCTTCGTGGTAAATCGTTCTCTCGCCTCGGCCCTGGTTATTTGACAAGCGGGCAGGGCATCGGTACTATCTCAGCAGAAAGTCGCAGCGCTCTGTAGCCACACCAGCCACGGGCACGGCGCGCGGCAGCGAGCATATTCGCCATATGACAAACCTAAAACAGATCGCCGATCTTGCCAATGTCTCTATCCTGACGGCGTACCAGGCGCTGCGCGAGTATGGCGAAGTAGCCGCCGACGTGCGGCAGCGCGTGCGCCACGCCGCCGACGAGTCGGGCTACACGCTCAACGTCACCATCCGCGATGTGGCCGCGCTGGCCGGGGTGTCGGTGGGCACGGTGTCGCATGTGCTGAACGACAGCCCGCTGACCAAGCCCGAGACGCGCCAGCGCGTGCTGCAGGCGATCAGCGACCTGGAGTACCGCCGCAACAGCATCGCGCGCGGCCTGAAGTCGAACCAGAGCCGCCTGATCGGCTACGCCTGGCACAGCGCCGAAGACCCCATCCGCCGCAACACTCTGCTCGACCGCTTCCTCTACGACATCGCGCAGGCCGCCGAGTCGTGGGGCTACCACATCCTCACCTTCGCCCAGCCCGACCCCACCAGCATCCGCAGCTACGAGGAGCTGATCCAGATGACGCGGGTGGATGGCTTCGTGCTCTCGGACATCGCCTACAACGATGCGCGCATCGCCTACCTGCGCAAGACCGGGGTGCCGTTCGTGGCCTTCGGCCAGTCGCGCCCCGACTGGCAGATCCCCTCGGTGGATGTGGATGGCCAGCTGGGCATGCGCATGGCGGTGGAGCACCTGCTGGCGCGCGGGCACGAGCGGGTGGCGCTGCTGAGCTGGCCCGAGGGCGTGCGGATCGGCGACAGCCGCGCCCAGGGCTACATGGACGCCATGCGCAGCGCTGGCATCGAGCCGCCGCCGCAGTGGGTGGGGCACACCCGCAACGCGGTGGACCACGCGCTATTCGCCACCCAGCAGCTGCTGGCGGCCACACCGCGCCCCACCGCCATCGCCTGCGCCAACGACGTGATGGCCTTCGGCGTGATGCGCTACCTAGAGCAGGCCGGCCTGCGCGTGGGCGTCGATGTGGCCGTGACCGGCTACGACGACACGCCGGTGGCCGAGCTGCTGCAGCTCACGTCGGTGCGGCAGCCCACCGATGTGGTGGCGGTGCGCGTGATCGAGATGCTGATCGGCGAGATCCAGGAGACGCCGGTGGCGCGGCGCAATGTGCTGCTGGAGCCAAGCCTGGTGGTGCGGGCCAGCAGCCGCAGCCAGCGCTAGGGGGTCGGCGCGCTGGTATGCGCCAGGGCCGACCGGGCAACGCTCCAAGCATTTGCCGACGGGCGGCGCGGGTGCGCTACGAGGGATGGTGGCTCGATGAGCTGGGTGGATGCCCTGCTAGTGTCCCTTTTCACGGGCGTTCCTCTACTTTCTTTGGTGCCCATGCGCGGGCGGCACCGATGCTCTCACATTGCGGTCATCGCCTCCGATCCGATGACTGCAATGATCCGCAACGGGTGTAGGGGCGGGTCTGGTGCCCGCCCCATCGCAGGCCGCCGCAGGCATCGAACGCCAACCGATGAGAACAGCGCGTGGCGATGCAGATCTGCTTCGCGTTCATCGGCGTCATCGAATGCCCCTGCGATGGATACGATGAAACACGGCGTGGGCGGGCACCAGACCCGCCCCTACGTCACTGAACGCGTCGCGTGCATGAGCAACACCTTTTGCCCCCTTGGTGTCTTGGAGTCTTGGTGGTAAAACCATTTTCCCCTTCGCGCCTTCGTGTCCTCGTGGTAAACGGTTCTCTACCCGACCGGCCTGCGCGAGCTACGGCTGCTTCAGCAGCGTGGCGATCTTCGGCTCCATCTCCCTCACGGCCTCAGCGGCGGTGATCTTGCCCTCCCAGAGCTTGCCCAGCGACTCGCCCTCGATCTGCGACACCGGCTCATAGAGCGCGGTGATCGGCTGGTACATCGAGATGCGCACGGTATCGGTGGTGGGCAGGAAGGCATCCTTGTGCAGCGTGGGGCGCTCCTTGGGCCGCAGGAAGTCGTCGGTCTGCTGCAGGGCGCTCAGCGATGGCAGCATCTGCTGCAGCGAGACCAGCATGCGCACGCCGTGGCCCTCTGGCCCGGCCAAGAACTTCACGAACTCCCAGGCCTCATCGGGGTGGGCGGTGTGGGCGTTGATCACGAAGGCGCTGCCATCCACCCGCACCACGCGGGCCTTGCCGTGGGGGAAGGCGGCCAGATCCCACGAGAACGCGGCGTTGCGCAGGTACTGGGGCAGCTGGCGGTGGGCCAGCATGGTCATCGCCGCCTTGCCATCCAGGAAGAGGTCGCTCGACTCGCCGCGCTCGGCGGAGGTGGGCATCACGTGGTGCTTGGCGGTCAGGTCGGCCAGCCACTGCAGCGCATCCACCGAATCCTGCTCGCCCAGCAGGAACTGTGTGGGCGCGCGCTCGTCGTCAAACACACCGTGGCCAGTCTTGCTCCACAGGTACACCGGCCAGTAGTTGGTGAACTGATCGACGCCATACTGATCGACAGCGCCATCCCCATCTTTGTCCAGCGTGAGCTTCTGGGCGGCAGCCAGAAAATCATCCCAGGTCCAGTCGTCGGTGGGGTAGGGCAGGCCAGCCGCGTCGAACATGTCGCGGTTGTAGGCGATCACCACTGGCACGAGGTCGACGGGCAGTCCGTACTGCTTCTGGTCGAACTGGTACATCTCGAAGGCCTTCTGATCATAGGCGGCAGTGTCGATGCGATCGCGGGCGAGATAGGGGTTGAGGTCGAGCAGATAGCCGCTCTTGCCCATCTTGTCGACCTGGTAGACCTGGGGGTAGAAGATATCGGGGCCAGTGCCATCCGAGAGCGTCGACTGCAGCTGGGTCCAGTACTCGGAGGACACCGAGACATTCTCAAACTTGATCTTGATAGTAGGGTGGGTGCGCTCGAACTCCTCGATCACCGGCTTGGCGATCGTATCGACCCGCACCTTATCCCAGCGCATGTACCAGCGCAGGGTCACGGTATCGCTGCTGGGGGTGGGGGTAGCGGTGGGGGTGGCGGTGGGCGCGGGGGTCGGGGCGGGGGCGGTGGGCGCGGGCGCGGCGCGGCCCGCCTGCGTGCCGCAGCCCGCCAGCAGCACAGCGCTAAGCGCTAGCGCCACAGCGGTGGTGCGGCGAACTGGTGGCCAGATCATCCTGGATGCTCCTTGATGCAAACTATTTGCAGGTGGAATGATACCGGCCCAATATGAGCAATCTATGACCAAGGGTATGCGTTGGATGACATCATATATATTCGGGGATAGCAGGTAGCGGTCTTGCCGTTTTTGCCCAAAGGTGACGCTGCAAACAAGAATGATACCCTAACATTTATTTTCACCCAGTAGCAATAAAAAAGCCCAGGAGAAACGCTCCTGGGCAGGCAAATAAAAAAAGCCCCACTACTGCATCAGATCGTTATAGAGTTGCTGCAGCATCGATGGCAGATCCTCGTAGGGAGGGATCGGCCCGACGTTCAGATTGGCAAAATCGTTCTTGGTGTAGTAGGTAGAGGCGATGCCCTTGGCGAAGGCCGCCTGCGCGCTGGATGAGGTCTCGATCGTCCAGTCCATCCCGCCGGTGTCCCAGTTAAACCAGACGATCGCCTTGACCTTGGGGAAGTTCTGCGGCAGCTGCACCGCCAGCGCATCCGTGATCCACTGCGCCTTCGAGCCGCCGTGCTCGCTGCTGGCAAACTCGCCGATCATGATCGGCTTGCTGGGCGCGATCTCAAGCAGGCGGTCGTAGGTGGGCTTGAGCGTCTCGGCGAAGCTGCGCCAGCTGCTGGTGCGGTTGGGGTTGGTGCCCCAGTTGTAGGCGTCGACGCACGTCCAATCCACATAGGCGTCGCCGGGGTAGAGCCGCTGCAGGCCGGTGCTGTCGTCGTAGAGCGCGACTGGGCACCACACCCAGGTCACATTGGTCGCGCCCACATCGCGGAAGATGTTGTGCACGTGCTGCCAGGCCTTCACAAACTCGCCCGCCTCGTTGCCGTTGCGGCGCTCGCTCCACGGGTACCACTTGCCGTTCATCTCCCAGTTAAAGCGCAGGAAGAACGGGTGGCCCCAGGCCTTGGCGTCGGTGGCCCACTGGCGGATGAAGGCATCGTGCTTGCCGGTGATGATGGTGTCCAGCGAGAAGTCGGGCTGCTTGTACTGCGGCTGGATCGAGTAGTCCCACGAGCCCCAGTCCACCAGCGGGATGGAGCCACGGGCGCGCACCGCATTGTACTGCGCCAGCTGGTCGGTGAAGGGCTGGTAGTCGCAGGTCGAGTGGCAGAACCACCAGGGCTGGCCCCAGTGGATGATCGAGGCCTTCTTCTTGGTGTGCTGCTCGAACATGCTGACGGTGGCCATATCCCAGGGCGCGTCGGTCATGCTGTAGGTGCTGCCCTTGATCAGCGCACCCCAGTAGATCGCGTCGGAGCGCGTGGTGTCGCCCGAGATCGGGCGCGCCAGCAGGGCGACGGCCAGGATGACGATGAAGAGGCAGAGGATTGAGAGAGCAGCTTGCCAGCCGAAACGGCGGCGGGGCAGTGATGGTTGTTGCATGGCTGTTGGAGCAGCGGTGGCATCTGCCCACCACTGCGGCTAAATGATGGACGGATATGCGTACGGGGGAATGTTAGCATTTTGTTATCCTGTGTCACCGGCGCATATATCGATCTTTTTGAATCGAAATGGTTGCATCTGCCCGCCGCCCCTGCGTTACTCGGCGCTGGTCGGCACGGCGGGCATGGCATCGCGCCGCAGCAGCTGCCGCACGATCTGGCCGAGCGCCAGGCGGTAGAGCGCCGGGAACATGGCCGCCGCCTGCAGCGCCATGGCCAGCAGCCAGCCCCAGCTGAGGCCGCTGAGGCCGCCCATGGCCGCGCCCGCCGCCGCCATGCCCAGCTCCAGCAGGCCGCCAATGGTCAGCCAGAGCGCGGCGCTCAGCACAAATCCGTGGATGCGGGCCAGCGACACGTAGTGGTAGCGGATGATGATCGGGAAGACCGCCAGGGCCAGGATCTGCAGGCAGGCGCGGGCCTCCTCGGCGTAGGAGTGGCCGAAGATCCGTAGCATCCAGTCCGCCGCCACCAGCGTGACTAGGTTCGCCCCCAGGCCCGCCGCCAGCGACATGGCGAAGGTCGAGCGCAGCCGCTGGATGAGCGCCTCGCGCTGGGCCATGCCCACGGCGTGCAGCACGGTGGTGAGCGAGATCGGCACCATGTAGATAAAATTGGCGATCATCAGCGCCACATAGAAGTGGGCGTTGGTGGCGGCGGAGAGCATGGCGGTGACGATCAGCGGCAGCAGCAGGCGCGGCCCCTGCAGCGTGATGTTCAGCGCGTGGTGGCTGAGCGCGGCGCGGCCCAGGCGGCGCAGCAGGCCCCAGCGCGGGCGGAAGGCGTCGCCGGTGCTGATGATACGGCGACTGAACCAGAGCAGGAAAAGAAACGACAGCAGGCTGGCCAGCGTCCACGAGGTATAGATGCCCATGCCGGTGCGCAGGCTCACGAACATGGCTGCGGCGTAGAGAATCACCAGCTTTGCGACGGCGAAGAAGGCGTTGCGCCACAGCTGCAGGTGGCCGCGCAGCAGCCCGATGGTGGCCTGATCGAGCACGGTGTTCATGGCCGTCAGGCTCACGCCCGCCGCGAACTGCAGGCTATGGCTGGGTGTGGCCAGGTCGCCCAGATCGGGCGCGACCAGCGGAGCGACGACCGAGAAACCCAGGCCCAGCGCGAAGCTGGCCGCGCCCGCCACGCACAGCGCGGTACAGATCAGCGAGGGGGCCTCTTCTGCCGACTGCGGCAGCTCGCTGATCAGCAGGGTGCTCAGGCCCATCACGCCCAGGCTGCCGAACAGCTGCATGGCCGAGACCGAGGCCGAGGCCACGCCCACCGCGTGCTGCGAGAAGAAGCGCGCCGCCAGCCACCAGTACGCGAACCCCAGCGCCGAGGCGATCAGCGTCGAGCTAATCAGCGAGCTGGCGTTGGTGAGAATGATGCGGTTGGCGCTAACTAATCGAGAGATGATCGCTTTCAAAGGCGTTTCCTCTGCTCTGGGCAATAAGCTGGCGGTAGAGCTGCTCGAACTGCGGCACCACCAGCTCGGCGGTGAACAGGCGGGCGCGCACGCGGCTGGCCTCGCCTAGGCGCTCGCGCAGGGCCGGGTCGTCGATCAGGCGCTGCATGGCCTGGGCCAGCGCGCCCGCGTCGCCAGCGGGCACCAGCAGGCCGGTCTCGCCATCCACGATCATGTCGGTCTGGCCGCCGGGCGTGGTGCCCACCACGGCCTTGCCCTGGCTCATGGCCTCGTGGATGACGCTGCCAAACGGCTCGGGCCACACCGAGGGCGCGACGCCGAACAGCGAGCGGCCCCAGGCCGCCATCACAGCGGGGTGCGGGAAGTCGTACAGCACGCGCACATTGGGCGGGAAGCTACGCGGCGTGTCCGAGGCCATGCGCCCGATCAGCACCAGCGGCGGGGCGTCGCGCAGGGCCGCGTAGGCCTCCAGCAGCGGCCCCAGGCCCTTCACCAGCCGCAGCGCGCCCACAAACAGGATAAATGGCTCGTCGGGCAGCTGCTCAAGGTAGGGCCGCAGCTCGGCCTCGCTGGCCGAGTCGGCGTCGTTGCGAAAGCTGGGGATGACCGCGTCGGGCAGCTGGGGCGGTACCTGGTCGTCGTACAGGTCGCGGCGGATATTCTGCTGCATGTAGTGGCTCACGCTGTGCAGCCCGGCGGTCTTCCCGCGCAGCAGGCCCCGGCCCGACCACACACCGACCGTCGCCACCACGCCCTTAGCCGGGCCAAAGTAGCTGGCCGCGCAGCTCAGGCACTTGGCGGGCGCAGGCCCCGAGCATAGCTCCTTGCCGTGGTGCATCATGGTGCGCAGCGCGCAGGTGTAGCCATACTCCCGCACCGATAGCAGCATAGGGGTGCGCCTGCCCACCAGCGCTGCCGCGCAGGAGTAGGCGATCCAGCCGTAGACGTGCACCACATCGGGGCGGAAACGGTCGATCAGGCGGCGCAGCTGCCACACCGTCGCTGGGTCGGGCGCGGGCGGGTGGTGGCGGCGCTTGGCCCCCTTGGCCGGGGCCAGCAGCGCGCTAACGCCGCGCAGGCGGTGGATGGCCACGCCGTCAGCCTCCTCGTAGGGCGCGAGGCCCTCCTGCCAGGGCGTGGCCACGCACACCTCGTGCCCGCGCTGGCGCAGCATCTGGCCCAGCACCTGCATCTGGCGCTCGACCCCGCCGATCAGCGGCGGGTAGACGTCGCTCACGATCATCACGCGCATGCTCATGCTCTTCCTCACTTTGGCTTGATCGGCCACCAGATGCCCTCGCGGTAGGCCACGGCGGGCGCGTCGGCGCGGTACAGGGTTGCCCGCACCGGCTCGGCCCCGCGCACCTCGGCCAGCGGCAGCTCGGCCTGCCAGGTCTGCCCCGGCTGGAGCGCGATGTCATCCCACTGCTGGAGAAGCGCGCCGCCCTGGGTAATCTGAAGCCGGTAGCGCGTGGGCGCAAACTCGCTGCTGCGCACGCCCAGCGCTAGGCCATCGCCGCCGCCCGCCTCGGGCGTCACCCACAGCGCGGTGTAGCCCTGGAAGCCCGCCGAGGGCGGCGGCGTGCGGCTCACCCACAGCGCCGCGCAGGCCACCCCGGCGGCGGCCAGCAGCCACGGCCACTGCCCCATGCCCAGCGTGTGGCGCGGCCCGCTCGGCCCGCCAGCCAGCGGCGCGGGCGCGGCCCGCCAGCGCCACAGCGCCACAGCGCAGCCCAGCAGCGTCACCCCGGCCAGCCAGGCCAGCCACAGCTCCTGCCGCAGCGAGGCCAGCCCGTTCAGCACCAGCCCGCCGCACACCGTCGACGCCAGGCTCATGCCCACGCCGATCACGGCCTGCTCATCCTTGCGCAGCGCGCCGGGCGCAAACAGCGCCAGGCTCAGCGCGTAGCCCGGCAGGGCCAGGGCCAGCGCCAGGGCCGCCGCCGCGCGCGCCAGCGGCACATCCGCCAGCAGCGCCAGCAGGGCCAGGCCCAGCGCGCCCAGCGTGGCCAGCGCGGCGTTATCTTGGCGCTTCAGGAACATGCTCGTACACTCCCACGTCGTAGATCACCACCGTACCGCTGTCGTATAGCCGATCCACGAACTCCTCATAGGCAAACTTGGTAAACACGGCGTCGCTCAGGTACAGCGGCGTCAGGCTCTGCACGCCCGCCCGCTCGTAGTACAGCCCGGCCACGTGGTCCCAGCTCACCTCGCGCCGATCCATCACCACAAAGCGCACATCGCTCTTGCGGATGATTGAGCGCTCGGTGCGGCCCACGTTGTCGGATGTCAGCATGGCCTTGATACCGTTCTTGGTGCGGGTCAGCGGCGTCTGCTCGCCGTAGGACAGCATGTACTTGGCGTTGGCCGGGTCCACCGCCACGCGGTTGTCCGCGCCGAAGCTGCCGCGCAGCCACTCGGCGGCCAGCAGGCCCTGCGGCTCTACCATCTGCTCACCCACCGCGTAGGGCTGGGCCATGCGCACGCGCGGCGCCCAGCCCGCGATCACCCCGCCGAAGAACACCACGCCCACATAGGCCGCGCAGGCCGCCCGGATGGGCCAGCGCCAGCGCCGCACCAGCGTCAGCTGGGCCAGCGCCAGCGCCACGATCATCGACACGCCGATGAACATGAAGGTCGAGGCCCGGTTCGAGGTCTCCCAGCCCGCCGCCGTCAGGCGCAGGCCCAGCACCGGGAAGTAGCCCAGCGCCGCCAGCGCCAGCAGCCAGGCGTAGGCGTGGTCGCGGTACTCGCGCCAGAAGCGCACCAGCCCGAAGGGCAGCGCCAGCACGATCACCGCCACCGAGCCGAGGCCGGTCACCCGCTCCCACAGCGGCGCGACCGTGCTGGTGGATGTCGACTGGAACAGCTGCCGCCCGCCGCGCTGCCCCGTGGCGAACTCGAAGCCCGAGCGGATCGCGCCGCCCAGCACCGGCGAGAGGTAGCCCACCGTCACCGGCGAGACCGTGAGCAGCCAGGCCACCCCTAGCCCGGTGGCGTACACCGCCAGATCCAGCGGCCCGGCCCGCCGCCGCCCCGAGAGCGCAAACACCGCCACGCAGGCCGCCCACAGGAACACTAGCAGCGCCGCCGTGGTCATATGGTGCGTCACCACCACCAGCAGGATGACCATAGCCGCCGCCACCGTCAGGCCGCCGCGCACGCCCGCGTCGTACTCGCGCTCGCGCCGCGCCACCAGGAACAGCACCAGGCAGCCCATGGGCAGCGCCAGCGACTCGTAGGCGTACTGCGCGCTCCAGAACACGAAGTTCGAGTTGCCGATGTAGATCAGGCTGGCGATCCCCGCGATCCGCGCCGACCCGCTCACCCGCTCGTGCAGCAGGAACAGCGCGGCCAGCGCCACCGCGCGCGCCACCCCGATCAGCGCGAGGCCCGCCTGGAAGATCGACAGCCCGCCCAGCTGCACCAGCGCCGCCGCCAGGATGGGCAGCCCTGGGTAGCGCGCCGTGGCCTCCACGCCGGGGTTCGGCGCGAACAGATGGCCTGAGGCCAGCGCCTCCTCCACATTGCGGTAGTGGGTCAGCTCGTCGGGGAAGGTGAAGGCCAGCGGGTTGTGCATCACCTTCACCGCGTAGATCGCCAGGCCCATGGTCACCACCAGGCCCAGCCGCTCGCGCCGCGAGGCCCCCGCGCTCATCAGCCGCAGCGCGGTGGGCAGCACGATCAGCAGCAGCCCGCCCCAGAAGCCCAGCTCGGCCCAGGCCGCCCCGGCCCGCGCCTGCGCAAAGGCGTAGCCGATCAGCAGCATGCCGCAGGCCATGGCCAGCGTCAGCGGCGGCAGCCAGCCCCACTCCCAGTGCTGCGGCACACGCGGCGCAGGCCGCAGCTCCACCTCAGGGCGGTAGGCCTCCGCCGCGCGCTCACCGCGCCGCTTGTCAGCCAGCGCGGCCATTCACCCGTCCCTCACGCTTGCCCGCAGGCTGGCTCGCTTCATCCCCATCCTCCTTACTACGTTACGACCGCGCAGTGTAAAAAATCAGACCGTCGCCAGCCGCCCGGCTGTGACCGCGCGATAGAGAGCCATCACCTCATCCGTGCACGAGTCCCAGGTATTCAGCTTGGGCGCGGGCGGGTCGAGCGGTGCCGCGAGCTGGGCCAACATGGCCTCGGCCAGGGCCGCCGTGCTGCTGCCGCGCGGTATGGCGCGCGCCATCCCATCCTCGGCGATCTCGTTCAGCCCTGGCGAATCGGCCACCAGCACCGAGCGGCGCAGCGCCACCGCCTCCAGGATGGCCATGGGGTGGGTCTCGTAGTCGCTCATCGAGACCACCAGGTGGGCGCGGGCCAGCTGGCGGGCCATCTCGGCGCGGTCGGATGCAGGCACGGCCCGCACATCCACGCGGTCGGCGATGCCAAGCTGGGCGGCCAGATCCTTCAGCTTCTGCGCATCCGGCCCTGCGCCCGCCACCCACAGAAAGGCATCGGGGCGCTGCGCCAGCACCTGCGGAAAGGCCCGGATCACACGATGGTGGCCCTTGTAGCGCTCCAGCCGCCCGATCGACACCACCAGGGTGCGGTCGGTGGGCGGCGCGGGCGGCGTGCCGATATCGGGCAGATCGCCGCCGTTGGGGATGTAGATAAACTTCTCGGGCGGGATGCCCAGCAGCTTGCCGAAGAAGGTCTGCTCGAAGCGGGCTGTGGCGATCAGGCGGTCGGCCCGCCGCAGCAGCGGCCCCAGCAGCCGCCAGTGCAGCCCGCGCAGCACCTGGCGCAGCCGCGACGAGTGGCCGCCGCCGTGCAGCGTTACCACATATGGGATTCCAGCGCGGTAGGCCGCGTACATGGCCATCGGCGCGACCAGCGTGTGGTACGACTGCACGTGCACCACGCTCCAGCCCCCCCTGGCGATGATCCCGTACATGGCAGGCGCAAAGTAGTAGTCGCGCCCGCGCGGCATGGCGGGCACCCGCGCCACCGACACGCCATCCAGCACCTCGGATGCAGGCAGGTCGCCGTTGGGGTTGGATGTGAGCACCGTCACATCCAGGCCGCGCTCGGTCATACGCCGCGCGATCTGGTAGGTGTGGTTCTGCACGCCGCCCGAGAAGGGGAAGTAGCGCGGGCTGACGATCAGCACCTTGCCGCGCGCGGCGGGGGCGGGGGCCAGCCCCGCCAGCGATGCCGTCATGCTCATGCCGCCACCTCCCCAGTGAGCGAGCCGCTGTAGGTGGGCAGGCGCTGGCGCACGCTGCCCACCACATAGCCCCACACCGTGGCGCTGAACCCCGCCACGATCGCCCAGGCCCGCCGCGCCCCGGCGCGGTCAAGGCCGGTGGCCGCCTCGGCCAGGCCGCGCAGCACGCCGGTGGGCAGCGTGCGCAGCGTATAGGCCCGCTCGGAAGAGAGGCCCGCCTTGCTGCCCACGCGGCGGGTCAGCAGCGACTTCGACAGGCCCTCGTTGTAGCAGCGGGTGATGAAGTAGCCCCAGGTGGTGCGCTGCTGGCTGACATTGTGCAGCACGCGGGCCTTCGGCTCGTGCAGCAGCACGTGGTCGGGGAAGGCCTGGCCCACGCGGATGCAGAAGTCGGGGTCGGACCCGCCAAACGGTCGCGAGCCAACGTGGCCGATGCCGCTGTAGAGCAGCACTTTCTCGAACACCTCGCGCCGGAACGACATGTTCGCGCCGATCAGGTTGCGCACCGGCGTGGCCACCTCGGGCAGGCCGCGGTAGGTGCAGCCCACCACCCAGTCGAACTCGACCGGAAACCACGCAGGGCGCTTATCTGGCCACTTGGCCGTCAGCGCGCCGCCCACGCCGATCACCTTGGGGTCGGCGTAGGCCGCCCAGATCTGCTCAAGCCAGTCGGGCAGCGCCTCGGCATCGTCATCTAGGAACAGGATGATCTCGCCCTCGGCCACCGCCACGCCCGCGTTCTTGGCCCCCGAGGAGCCGCGCGGCTGGCTGTTGGCCACCGCCCGCACGTCGGGGAAGCGCTCCTGGATACGCTCCAGCAGCGCGGGGTTGTGGTCCACCACGATAATCAGCTCGCGGGGGCGCTTGGTCTGGCGCTGCACCGACGCAACAGCGGCGGCCAGGTAGTCCCAGCGCTTATCGGTGTAGGCGCAGATGATCACCGAGATATCGAGCATATCTTCTTGCATGGTCTGAATCTCCAAACAGGGGCGCTGGTGTGGCCGCCGTTGTGTGGCAGCCACACCCAGCGCGGCAGGCGGCGCAGGCTACTCGCCAACCGAGCGCTCGTGCAGGATCTCCACTTCTTGCCGTGGGAGGATGGCGATCGTCGAGGTGGCCTGAGAGACATGGGCCAGCGCGCTGCGCACCGGGGCCTGGTTGCGCACCGCCGCCACCCACTCGCCCAGGATGGCCTTGAGGATGACCCAGCCCGCCGAGAAGGTGCTGAGCTTGGCCTGCCCGGCGATCCGCTCGTGCTCGAAGCTGGGCACCTCCACGATATGCAGGCCGTGGCGGGCCACGCGGATGCCGCTCACGATCTCGTTGGCCCAGCCGTCGATCTCCAGAGCCAGGCACTGGGCGTTCTTGCGCCAGAAGGCGTTGTAGCCGTAGGTGATGTCGGTGTAGCGCGTGCCGAAGCACAGGTTGGTGAGGGTGGTCAGCGCCCAGTTGCCCAGCTGGCGCAGGCCGGGCATGTCGTTAGTGCCGGCGCCCTGCAGGAAGCGCGAGCCTTTGGCGAAATCGGCCCCCACCAGCAGCGCCGCCACGAACGAGGGGATCTCGGCGGGGTCGGTGGAGCCATCGGCATCCAGCAGCACCACGATCTCGCCGGTGGCGGCGGCGATGCCCGAGCGCAGCGCAGCGCCCTTGCCGCGCCCATGCTGGCCCATCACACGGATGTCGGGCATGATCGAGCGGGCCACATCCACGGTGCCATCGGTGGAGTTGCCATCCACCAGCAGCACCTCGTGGACCCAGGCGGGGATGCGCGGCAGCACATGGGCTAGGTTCTCGGCCTCGTTCAGGGCTGGAATGACCACACTGACCGTCGGAAAATGGGAGGGCGGGAAGGCCGCAGGGGCGATCGAGGCAAGCGCACCGTGCTCTTTGGCGAACACGCTGCCTGAAGGGCGCAGGCCAGTATCAAACGATTCACGCATCGCTGTTGTCATGGGATCCTCCAATTTTCTCGTTGCTAGCAGCTTTTCGATCTGGCCGTGCCAGCGCACCCGCACGATGCGTCGCCCCTCACCCGCCGCACACGGGGGTGGGGCAAAAAGGCAGGGCCAGGATTGCGAATACCGATGACGACGTCACAAAATAGGCGTGATCCTCCATGTATTCTTGGGCAAAAGGCGCTATAATGAGGCAGCCGTGGAACTTCCAAACGCTCGTTGCTAGCAGCGCCGAACGCTTGATCCTCGGTTGGGCGGGGCGTACCGCACATACGCCCCGCCCGCGCCTCACGCTCTGCCGAGCGGCCTACACAGCTTCTGCATCCATCAGCTAATCACCTGGCGATCAGCAACACCGGGATGGCACAGCAAGACCTTGGCATTTCTGCAGGTGGAAGAGCAGCTGATCAACTGGGATCAGCAGGGGGAGATGAGACCAAGTGTTTCTTCCCACGCCCGATCTCCTCGCCAAGGCACAGTCCAGCGCAGCGCGCTGCCATAGCGGCATGATCGCATCTGCAAAACAAGAGCGCATGATCATCATTGATGGGGCTCGCTCTGGCAATGCAGGATCTATGCCATGAGTGCTGTGCCGAATCGGGAGGAGGAGGAGTGGCGAACGGGTCATCCGGCATCTACAGGGTGAGCGCTCCCCGGGAGGTCAAGGCTTCACCCGCTGGATTGTATCGACCCGCCTCGTTGCGTGGCCATGGCTCGGTCGGGAACACAGTGTTGCGACTTCGTTGTGGCCCTGTGGCAGGGTTCACCGCCGAGATATGGTTCTCGATTGCTACTATACCACAACCTTTCCGCAACCATGAGTGACAATTTGTTCACTCATGGCAGCGTGGCGTTCCCCCTCTATTTTGCCCAGCGCCAGGCTCATCAGCGGCGATCCGCCTAGCACCGGGCTGTGATGCGCGGCGGCGCGGCGCATCACAGCCAGCAGCACCCACGCCATCAGAGTGCCCCATGCAGGCAACGCCCAAACGCATCAGCATGTAGAACCTAACAAAAACCCAGCAAGAAGAAACCCAACCGCACCCAGCCACGCCAAGCACATAACGGTTTTGTCATCTTGCTGACGCGGTAGGCTCACACCGGCAGCGCCTCCGCATCGCGGGCGGCAACCGGCTCGAACAGCAGCACCTCCACCTCATCCGCCGCCACCGTGCGATGCTCGACGCCGCGCGGCACCACCAGCAGCTCGCCTGGCCCCAGCTGCACCGCGCCGTCGCGAAACTCCACCACCAGCCGCCCGCGCCACACCAGAAACAGCTCATCCTCGTGCTCGTGGCGATGCCACACAAACGCGCCCTGCAGCTTCACCAGCTTGATCTGCTGGCCATTGAGCGCAGCCACCACCTGCGGGCACCACTGCTGGCTAAACGTCGCAAACTGCTCCATAAGTCTGATCGGTTGCATAGATCGCTCCTCCACAACGACGCCATTGACGAGACGAAGGAAACCCGGCCCAGTATCGCACAGATCGCAGCAGGCACGCAAAAAGGCGCGCGGGAAAATCTCCCACGCGCCCAGGGTAGGCTAATCGCAGCAGGCGCTAGAGCGAGCTGAGGAAGGCGTCGATGCCCGAGGGCAGCACCACCTCGTCGGCGCGCTCGTGGGCGGTGGGCTTCAGCAGGCTGCCCAGCGACAGATCGCCAAAGATCGGCAGGCGATGCGCCACCGCCAGCGCGAAGGCGTCGCCGCACGTCATCGGCACCGAGATCTGCTCCAGCGCCGTCTCCACCACCACCGAGGCCTCGATCATGTTGCCCTCGGTGCACTGCAGGAACACATGGGCCAGGTGGCCATCCAGCCGCTCCACCATCTGGCCCAGCACCACGCCCATGCGCGAGCGCACCGTGGGCACCCCCGCCAGCTCGCTGGCCAGCGGCTGGGCATCCAGCGCACCCAGCCGCACCCGCAGCGTGTGGGTGAGGGGGATGCGGTTCAGCACCAGCACCGCGAAGCCATACTGGCTGGGCTCTAGGCCAGCGAGAGAAAACTGCATGTTGCTCACAGAAAAACTCCTTGGGATGTTTTTGGTCTCTATCTTGCTCTTCACGTCTGCAGTGTGAACGATAGCTAACGCCACTGTGCAGAGGAGGCCACTATGGACACAGCCAGCCCGACCGACAACACCTTCGGCCAGAGCGTCGTTGAATCCTGCGGCGTCACGATCTGCAGCTTCAACCATGTCGGCCACTGCCACGCCGGCGCGGTGCAGATCGCGCTCTACGAGGGCATGCCGCACTGCGCCACCTTCACCCCCGCCGACGGCGCGATCGCCTTCGACGGCGGCCAGGCCGCAGCCGCGCTCGATGCCCCGCGCCGCGCAGGCACCGACGACCAGGCGCTGGGCAGCTAGGCCGCCCCGCCCCGCACGAAAGGGTAGCGTTGCGGCGCTACCCTTTTTCTGTTGCTATCATCACACGAACTGTGCCGTACGATACGCCAACCATGGGTTTTTGTCAAGAATCGGTTGAGAAGCACACCCAGCCCCCGCTATCTACACAAATCCCCGATTTATTGCACCTGCTGGACAGGGCATCTATAATCGCCACAACCACGCACATTCCGCATGAGAGCGTACCCAGCGCAGGCGGCGAGGAGACACGCGATGCCAGCCATCGACCACGACAGGCGGGAGATCCGCTACACCATCACCTACTATGGCCCTTGCGCAGGAGGAAAATCATCATCCATGCAGTATGTCCGTCGCCACCTGGGCAACGCATACGCCGAAGATATCTACGCTATCGCCACTGAAACAGAGCACACGATCTTTCTGCATTGCCAAGCGCCACACATCCCACCAGCTACAGCCTACACACAATCGTTCACTCTCACCGCAACGCCGGGGGCCGTGCTCTACCGCCACAACCGCACCCGCACCCTCGAACAGGCCGACGGCGTGGTGTTTGTGGCCGACTCGCAGCGGCTCTGGTATAGGATGATGGACAACGTGAAGCACATGCGAGAGCTAGAGCAAGCTCTTCAGGGGAAGGGCCGATCCATCCGCACTATCCCCTTCATTCTCCAATATAACAAGCGCGATCTCCCAAACATTTTCTCTATTGACCGCATGAACCACTACCTCAACCCGCTGCACCTGCCCGTCTTCGAGACCGACCTCAAGCAGCGCAGCAGCGACATTATGAATGCGTTCGATGCGATAACGCGTATGGTCGTGGCGCAGCAGCGCAAAGGGTGATATATGGCCACTATCGACACCGAAAACAAGATCATTCACCACAAGATCGCCTACTATGGCATTGGAATGGCGGGGAAAACATCATGTTTTGAGCATATTCATGCGACACTTGGCCCGGATCATGCCCAAGATCTCTGGTCCATCGGGGAGCGGGTTCTATTCTTTCAGTGCCAAATACCTGATATGACACCCTTCCAAGGCTGCACGCGCCACTTTCACCTCTATACCGCACCTGGCTCTTTACTCTACCCCCAAACGCGTATTGATACGCTCAAAGATGCGGATGGGGTTATCTTTGTAGCCTCTTCTGAATGGGAGAGCAGCGGCTTCCACATGCGCCACAACATAGAGCTTATGCATGAGCTAGAAGGTGCGCTCCGCCAGCAGGGCCGATCCATCCGCACTATCCCATTCATTTTGCAATACCACAAGCGCGATCTCACTAACATTTTTTCTATTGACCGCATGAACCACTACCTCAACCCGCTGCGCCTGCCCGTCTTCGAGACCGACCTCAAGCAGCGTAGCGGCGGCATTATGGACGCGTTCGATGCGATAACGCGTATGGTCGTGGCGCAGCATGAGAAAACCTTTGGGGCTAATCGATAGGCGAAACCGCACGATCAGAGCGACCTCAACCCGGTCCAGGTGCCAGGCCACAAGACCAACGTCATGCACCGAGAATTCTTTACCGCCAAGGCTCCAAGGGAACAAAAGGCAATCGAAGGGGGCATGCGTGCGATGCGATCATTGACGTAGGGGCGGGTCTCGTGCCCGCCTATACCCAGGCGCAGCGGCGGCATTATGAACGCGTTCGATATGGTCACGCGTATAATTGGAGAGCATGTGGGAGAACCGCCAACATTCTAGAAGAAAGCCCACCAAATGGACATTATCATCGGCAACTCGGCCATCAGCCTATGGCCGTTCGCGCTCGCCCTGCTGCCGGTGGCGCTGGCCGTGCAGCGCCGCCGTGGGCGCGGCTGGGCAGCATTGGCCGCGCTCACGCTATTCTGGCTCTACATGATGGTGATGCTGGACAAGGTGCTGTTCCCGTGGCCGCTGAGCAACCGGCTGGCGCACGGCCTCGATCCGCTGATGGACTGGGGCGACAGGGCAAATCTCAACCTCATCCCCTTCTACATCAACCCCCGCGCCTACCGCAGCCAGATGCTCGAAGACGCCGTGCTGAACGTGCTGATGACCATGCCGTTTGGCTTTGGGCTGCCGCTGGTGGCCCGCGTGCGGCCTGGGCGCATGTGGTGGGCCGCGCTGGGGCTGGGGCTGGGGCTGGAGGGGTCGCAGCTGCTGCTCTCGCTGGTGGCGGGCGTGCTCTACCGCGTGGTGGATGTCAACGACGTGATGTGCAACATGTTCGGCGCGCTGCTGGGCTACACCGCGCTGCGGATCGTCGCCACACTCTACGCTGCGGTGGCAAATCTCGCGCCGAACACGTACCCCACCAGCTACCTCGTAGCGATTGCCTCGGCCCACCGCATCGCGAAAAGCGAGCCAGCGGAGTCGGCGCACGATTCTTGCTGAAGATCGGTCAGAAGGTGCTCCAGACACCCGCAGAAATATGGTAGTATGGTAGGCAGGAAAGAGAAGGACGAGGACTCATGAGCTTCACCAACCCGCCCGACGCCGCCATCGCCGACCTGCTCAAGCAGGCGCGGGTGATCGCGGTGGTCGGCCTGAGCGATAACCCTGGCAAGGCCAGCTACGGCGTGGCCGAGTACATGCAGCGGCGCGGCTACACCATCGTGCCGATCACACCCAAGCCGGGCAGCATCCTGGGCGAGCAGACCTACCCCGACCTGGCGTCGGTGCCCTTCCCGATCGACATCGTCGACATCTTCCGCAAGCCCGAGGCCGTGCTGCCGCATGTGGAAGAGGCGATCGCCGTGGGGGCGAAGGCCGTATGGCTACAGCTGGGCATCCGCAACGACGAGGCCTCGCAGCAGGCGGCAGACGCGGGCCTGGTGGCCGTGCAGGACCGCTGCATCAAGATCGAGCACTACCGCTTCGGGGGGCCTTCCTAGCGACCGTCCTCCGCACGTTTTCGCCCAGCCAGGCGTGCCAGCGGGCATCGGCCTGGTCTTTTTCTGGCCGAGGGGCCACAACCAACACCCATCTAGGAGAGATATGCAGCTCACGCAGAAGCAGCGCCAGTACCTGCGCAAGACCGCCCACAACCTCAAGCCTATCGTGCAGATTGGCAAGAACGGCATCACCGATCAGACCATCGCGGCCATCGATCAGGTGCTGATCACCCACGAGCTGATCAAGGTGAAGTTTAACGATGTTCAGGACGAGAAGCAGGAGCTTTCCGAGAGCCTTGCCGACCGCACCGGCAGCGCGCTGGTGTATGTGATCGGCAACACCGTGATCCTCTACCGCGAAAGTCCCGACCCCGACCTACGCTCGATCATCCTGCCGATCTAGCCCACCCCAGTAAGCAAAAGCGGCTGCGGGGCAAACCCCGCAGCCACCGCCCTAGCGCCCCACATCCAGCTCCACCACATCCACATCCAGATCCACCCCATCCACCCGCAGCAGCGCCACCGTCACCGGCAGGCTGAAGCGGCGGTGGCCTGCCGCGCCAGGGTTGATGCCCAGCGCCGCGCCGTAGGGCCGCACCAGGGCGCGGTGGGTGTGCCCGCTGATCACCGCGTGGTAGCCCGCGTCGGGGGTGGGCGGCGGCAGCTCGGCTAGGTTGTGGATGATCAGCAGGCGCGCCTGGTCCACCGCCAGCTCGGCAGTGCGCGGCAGCGTGCGGCCCCACGGGCTGGTGTCGGTGTTGCCGCGCACCGCCGTAACCGGGGCCAGCTCGGCTAGGGCCGCGATGATCTCCGGCCCACCCACGTCGCCCGCGTGGATGATCTGCTCCACCCCCGCCAGCGCGGCCAGGGCCTCGGGGCGCAGCAGGCCGTGGGTGTCCGAGATAATGCCGATCAGGTGCATTGCTCCTCCGCACACAAACGGGGCTGGCGCATAGACCAGCCCCGTTTGGCTTGCTAAGAAAGAAGACGGCTACTGCTTGTTGGCCAGCGCCGCGTCGATCTGGCCCATCACCTCATCGGTGAGCTGGGGCAGCAGATCGAGCGCCTTCATGTTCTGGTGCACCTGCTCCACGCGGCTAGCCCCCGTGATCACGGTGGACACGTGGGGGTTCTTGAGGCACCAGGCCAGCGCCAGCTGGGCCAGCGGCACGCCCAGGCCATCGGCGATCGGCTGCAGGCGGCGCACCGTGGCGATGTTCTCGGCGGTGATCACGCCCTGCTGGAGCCACTCGTAGCCCTTGAGGGCGGCGCGGCTGTCCTGCGGGATGCCATCGTTGTACTTGCCGGTGAGCAGGCCAGATGCCAGCGGGCTCCAGATCGTGGTGCCGTAGCCCAGCTTCTCGTACAGCGGCGCGTACTCCACCTCCACGCGCTCGCGGAACAGCATGTTGTACTGCGGCTGCTCCATCGAGGGCGGCGTGAGGTAGTTCTCGCGGGCGATCCGGTCGGCCTCAAGGATCTGCTCGGCGCTCCACTCGGAGGTTCCCCAGTAGAAGGCCTTGCCCTGCTTGACCACGATGTCCATGGCGCGCACCGTCTCCTCGATCGGGGTTTCGGGGTCGGGGCGGTGGCAGAACACCAGATCCACGTAGTCGAACTGGAAGCGCTTCAGCGCCTTGTTGACGCCCTCGATGATGTGCTTGTGCGAGAGGCCGCGCTGGTTGGGGCCGTCGCCGCCGAAGAAGATCTTGGTGGAGACCACCAGATCCTCGCGCGCCCAGCCCTGCTTCTTGATGGTGTTGCCCATCACGATCTCGGCCTGGCCAGCGGCGTAACCCTCGGCGTTGTCGAAGAAGTTCACCCCGGCCTCGTAGGCCGCCACCATGCAATCGTCCGCCGCATCCTGGCCCACCTGGCCGCCGTATGTCACCCACGCGCCCAGCGAGAGCGCGCTCACCTTCAGGCCCGCCTTCCCTAACCGTCGGTACTCCATGACCAATCCCTTCAACTCAGAAGATCATCGGATCGACCAACTACTCTGTGTGGTATCGACCGAGCCAGCCGAGAACGGAACCGCGCGCACAACCACGCGCTGCTTGAACTTCTCTTTTCCGGTCGGCGGCCAGCATGTTACCAAAGTTACTTCTTCTTTGCCAGTAGGCGCGATCAGCTTGGCGTTCTCGGCGTGCTGCTCGGCAGACACGCCCTCCTCATCCACGATCAGGCGCTGCTGGATGAGGTAGCGGAACTGCTGGTCGCCGCTGAACACCAGCACCTCCTCGCCGGGGTGTACATAGTAGAGATCGCGGAACACGTGGCCGAAGCCGCCCACGTGGCCGGCCATCACGATATTGTCGCCCTCGCCGGGGTTGGCCGAGCCCTGGTGGTGGCCCACGGCGTACTTGGCCACCTGCCATGTGGCCACCTGCTCGTCGCCCACCTGGGCCATGTCCCAGCCCACATCCACCACTTTGGCGTCGATATCGACGCTGGGGATGATCAGGCGGGTCACGGTCGAGCGCTTGGCGGCCTGGTCGCTCGGCACCGGCTGGCCGTTATTCAGCATGGGGGCCACGAAGGGAGCAGGCTCCTCCTCTGCTGGGCTGCCCTCGCTCTCCTCAACCACCACCGGCGCGGGCACATCGGAGTCGCCACGGGCGGCGTAGCGGCCATAGGCATCGGTGGCGTAGAGCCCGCCGACGTAGAGCAGCACCACCACGCCCACCAGCATCAGGATATTTCCCAGCGTCCAGAGCAGGCGGAAGCGCGAGGTAAGGGGGCGCGGGGCCGAGCGCTGCGGGGCTGGTATGCGCGGGGTCGATGTGCGCGGGGTCGGCTTGCGGGTGGCGCGGCCTCGCGGGGTGTGGGCCACCCCAGCCGCGCGCCCACGTTGGGTACGGGTCATTGCGCCTCCACGATGATGCTGGCACCGATGCCCGACAATTATCCGGGCACTGAAATAGTCAGGGGTAGTATACCACTCAGGGCGCTATCATTGCACGCATTTCATGGCTATGGTAAGATGAATGCCGGTCCGCGGTGGACAGCCGCGTAAATGCTCTCCCTGAAGCAATAAGGAGCGACGTGTGGGATCGAATGAGCAGCCGGATGGAGCCTCCGAACGTGCACTCACCCTTCGTCTAACCCCAGAAAATGTCATCCTGGCTGCTGCGGTACTGTTTCTACTTGCTGCGGTCATCCTAGCCATTTTCTTCTCGCTCGAATCGCCAAATGCCACCGGGCCAACTGGTACGCCGATCGCGATCAACCCAACGGCGCAGGGCACATCTAGCGCCATCGGCACCGCGCCCACCAGCGCGGCCTACCCTGGGCCGGGCAGCCTGTTCCCGACCGTGTCGGGCCAGCCCTACCCTGGCCCCGGCGAGCCGGGCGGCCCCACCGCAGTCGGCATCCCGGGCGAGACCACGCTGCCGGGCGGCTTCGCCACGCCCACGCCGATCGTTGGGTCGCTGCCGACCTTCGACCCCAGCCGCCCCACCGACACAGGCAACGGGGGCAGCAACCCGTACCCTGGCCCTGGCGGGCAGCAGCCCACACCGGTGATCGTCACCCCCGCTCCTGTCTACACGCCTATCCCGCAGCCGACGCCCGACACGAGCTTCCCGACGCCCGATATCAGCTTCCCAACGCCCGATACCAGCATCCCGCCCACACCACCGCCGCCCAGGCCCACGGCCACCGCCGTGCCGCCCACCGCGGTGCCGATCGACGTGGTGCGCGGCTCGATGCACTGGACCGCCAACCAAAGCCCGATCACGCTGCCGCGCGACCTGCAGGTGGCGGCAGGCTCCACCCTGGTGATCGAGCCGGGCGTCGAGGTGCGCGTGGCCCCAGGGGCGGCGATCTATGTGGATGGCAAGCTCTACGCCGCAGGCACCGAGGGCAACCCCGTGCGCTTCACCAGCGCGGGCGCGGGCCGCTGGGATGCGATCTACGGCAATTCCAACAGCGACATCGGGCTGGAGTACGCCAATGTGAGCCGGGGCGGCAACGGCGGCACGCTGATCGCCAGCAAGGGCGGCAACCTGAGCATCATGAACTCGCGGATCAGCGACAACGGTGGGCATATCAGCGCCATCGATAGCCGCGTCGACATCCGCAACAGCGAGATCAGCGGCAACGACATGCCCTACGGCGGCGCGATCAACGCCAGCTACGGCATCGGCGGCGGCATCACGCTGCAGGGCAATCGCATCGGCGGCAACCGCCTGGCCCCAGGCGCTCCGCCGGTGGAGATCCGCAACGAGAACCCCTACACCACGCTGAACATGAACGTGCAGGGCAACCTGCTGGTCGGCGAGCAGGGGCCAGACATGGTGGTGTACACCGACGGCGGGCTGCTGGGCAGCCTGAGCTGCAACGCCATGCTGAATGGCACCGACGGCCTGATGGTCAAGTCGTCGATGGTGCAGGTCGCGCCGCAGATCCAGCTCGATATCTCGAACAACGCTATCGAGGACCAGACCCCGCCGATCATCCCGACCTACCTGAAGTACGGCATCGGGCGCGGGGCCACCAGCGATCTGTATATCGACATGAAGAACAACTGGTGGCGCAGCGACCTTGGCCCCTACCACCCCGATCTGCACGCCGACGGGCGCGGCAACTCGGTCGGCGCAAACATCACCTTCGAGCCATGGCTCACCGCGCGCCCCGGCTGCGCGCCCACGCGGTAGCCCAACCGTGCGGCGCGGGGGCTTTCCCGCGCCGCACATCCTACCTCACACCCATGACACTCCACGCCACGATTGCGTCGACCATCCGCCAGGCCATCGAGCGGCACATCTTCCCGGGGGCGGTCGTCCTGCTCGCCCGCGACGGCCATGTCGCCCACCACGCGGCCTACGGCACCACCTGCTACGGCGACCCCGGCAGCCGCCCGATCGCGCCCGACGATATCTTCGACATCGCCTCGCTCACCAAGATGTTCACCGCCACCGCCGCGCTGCGCCTGATCGAGGCGGGCGCGCTGGCGCTCGACGCGCCGCTGGCCGATGTGCTGCCGGGCTACCCCCAGCTCGCAATCACGATCTGGCACCTGCTTACCCACACATCCGGCATCGACATCCGCCTCTCGGCGCTGCGCGAGCTGCCGCCCGAGCAGATCCGCCAGGCTATCTACCGCACCCAGCCCCAGCGCGCCCCTGGCGAGGCGGTGGCCTACTCGAATGTCAACACGCTGCTGCTGGGCGATCTGGTGGCACACCTGACAAGCCAACCGCTCGATCATGCCATCGCCCGGCTGGTGCTGCAGCCGCTGGGCCTGCGCGAGACTATGTTCCGCCCGCCCGCTGCGCTGCGACCGCGCATCGTGCCCACCGAGGTGGATGCCGACTGGCGCGGCGGCCTGGTGCACGGCCACGTCCACGACGAGAGCGCCTACGCCCTGGGCGGGGTCGCGGGCCACGCTGGCCTGTTCAGCACCGCCCGCGATCTCCTGGGCTTCTGCCAGGCCTGGCTGCTGGCCGCCGAGGGCCAGCCCGGCGGCATCCTGGGCAGCACCATCGCCCAGCAGGCCACCACCAGCCAGACCCCGCAGCACGCGCTGGCCTGCGGCCTGGGCTGGATGATGGATAGGCCGAACTTCATGGGCGCAGCCCTGCACGGCAGCTTCGGGCACACCGGCTTCACCGGCACCGCCATGGTGGTGGTGCCGCAGCAGCGCGCCGTGGTGATCATGCTCACCAACCGCGTGTACCCCCGGCGCACCCCGGCGCAGCACCACGAGGTCTGCGCCGCCCTCGTCGATCTCGCCCTCGGCAGCTAGCCACAGAGCGCAGACCAACGCGGGAGAGATACGCGAGCCTAGAGCCACAGACCCGAAACATCCCCTTCAGCTGCCTCCCGCTCAATCGGCTGCGCTAGATCCCGCCTGATAAAATGTATCATCTTCGACGTTTTTCATCAGAGACAGCTCATTCTGCGCGCTATTGCCTATCAATGACTTCTTCCTAGATCGCAGGTATGATAGTGCCCATCCGAATAGATTGAACACCGTGTTCCTCTTTATCTGCTGAGGTTCTTCTTTATGAAAAAATCGCTCGTACTCGCGATCGTCGCAGCGCTCTTTATGATCCCAGCAGGCGCGGCGCAGGCTCAGCAGCCCGCGCCTACCCTGCGCGAGATCAGCGTTTCTAGCCCCATCGCTAGCGTCCAGACCGATGGCATCTTCATGCTCTATCTCAGCCAGACGCAGGGAGGCGCAGATCTATCGCTCTATGCCGCCAATATAGTGGGCGGCGACCCCATCCTGCTCGAAACGGGCCTCGCCATCGACAGCCCCTTCAGCATCGATGGCGGCATCGCCGTCTGGGCCGTGCAGAAGCCGGATGGCGTACACATCAGCGCCCGCGACCTGCGCAGCGGCGCGAGCTTCGCGATCAGCACCAGCCCCAAGCTGGCTGGTGCGCCTAAGATCCAGGGTGGCCGGGTGGTGTGGGGCGAGCTGCGCGACGACGGCGCACATGTATTGACCAGAACTTTCACCAGTGGCCAGGTGACGGAGCTAGACAGCGGCGCGCGGCTGCTGAACGGCCCCATTATCTGGGGTGACTACGCCGCCTGGGCCATCGACCGGGGCGACGTGCGCCAGATCATCCGCCGCAACATCCGCTCGATGGATGCCCCTCAGGTGATCACATCACTCGAATTCACCGCGCCCAGCATTTTCATGCTCAGCAACACGCACCTGGGCTGGACCGACTTTCCGCCGCTGGGGCCAAGCTCGTCGGGGCAGCCGCTAGCCAACAAAACCTATATACACGACCTGCGCAGCGGCCAGACGCGATCCTTCGAGGAGCAGTTTGGGCCAGGCATCACCCTGGCGGGTAGCCCAGCCGTAGGCGCAGCCAGCGTGGTGCTTGAGCAATATGCCAGCAGCATCGCCGTGGTGAACCTGCAGACGGGAAAGCGCACCGACATCCCAACAACCCATGGCATCTCCTCCTACACCGACCGCCACATCCTCTCTAGCGAGCCGCGCGATGGTGCGATCGATCTGTACGGCTACGACATCCAGGCGCAGACACGTTTTAGCATTGCGGCGGACGATCGCGAGAATGTGATGCCATCGTTGGGCAGCGGGATGCTGGTCTATCAGCATGGCCTGACTTCTCCCATCACCATACGTGCCGTGCAGATCGCACGTGCCATGCCTGCCGAGCAGAGCGTGTACTTCCCGCAGACCGGCCACACGCTCTCAGGCACCTTCCGCAGCTTCTGGGAGCGCAGCGGCGGCCTGGCCACCTTCGGCTACCCGCTCACCGAGGAGTACGCCGAGCGCAACGCCGACACCGGCCAGGTCTACACCGTGCAGATCTTCGAGCGCCAGCGCTTCGAGCTGCACCCCGAAAACGCGGGTGGCCCTTACGAGGTGCTGATCGGGCGCATGGGCGCGGCGGATGCGCAGCGGCGTAATCTCACGGCAAACGTCGCCTTTCTCCCGATCGACCACCCCGACGAGACCGGCTGCCTGTGGTTCCCCGAGACTGGCCACAGCATCTGCGGCAGCCAGCTGCGCTACTGGCGGCGCGCGGGCGTCGACCTGGACGATCCGGGCATCAGCCAGCGCGAGTCGCTGGCCCTCTACGGGCTGCCGCTCAGCCAGCCCTTCGTCGACCCTCAGCTTGCCCGCACCGTCCAGATCTTCGAGCGCGCCCGCTTCGAGGAGTTCCCCGAGAACCCCGAGCCGTACACCATCCAGTTTGGCAGGCTCGGGGCCGAGTCCGCCGGGCTGTAGGCCAACCAGCGCCAAGGCCCCAGGCCCGCGATCAGCGAGCCTGGGGCCTTGGCATTTCCTGAAATCAAGATGTTAGGCTACAAAAATGAGCCGCAGCAGCCCGCAGCAATGGTAGAATATGCTCATTCACCAACAGCATGGTGCTCGCGCCGCATATCAGCCGCATCCTCAATGTCATTTTCGCCGTACCGCGTGATTATGTCATCTTCTGCGAACAGATCTTCGAGCGGCTCTTTCAGGTATCGATCACGCAACGGCATGCATTCTGCCCCTTAAAAATGGAGGCCTACGGGCAACAGTGCTGCGAACGCTACAGGTGCACAACACATTAGCCTAAACGTAGATCTGACAGAAATATCGCTGAGAATGCCATGTGCAGTCCGAGCGCTACAGCAAGCGCACCGGGCGCTTCATCCCGCACGATCTGCCCGCGCTCATCACTGGGCGAGAATACCACCGAAACGCATAAAGTTAGGAACAAGTCGGCTTCAACGCGATGTAAGATCATGCGGTTGCTGGTATAATTGCCCGAACATCCAGCCCTATAGAGGAAGCCATGACTGACACGACGCCCGCCGATCCCAACGAGGACGGGACAGCGCTCCATCAGCGCATCGCCGAGCTTGAGCAGCAGCTTTCTGATGCCCAGCAACGGCTCCAGATCTTTCAGGAAACCATAGACAGCCTTCCGCTCCTACTCTACACCACCGACCGTAACGAGCAAATCCAGATCGTCAACCAGCCATTCGCGGCTTGGGCGCAGCACTCCATTGGCGACCTTGTCGGCAAAAAGCTGGACGCGATCTTCCCCGCTGCCCTGGTCGGACAGTGGCGCGCCGATAGCCAAAAGGTCTACCAGAGCAA
This sequence comes from Chloroflexia bacterium SDU3-3, assembly GCA_009268125.1. Classification (NCBI taxonomy): domain Bacteria; kingdom Bacillati; phylum Chloroflexota; class Chloroflexia; species Chloroflexia bacterium SDU3-3. The sequence continues at coordinate 440,138 of WBOU01000001.1, forward strand.
CGCTAGCACCACATCCGAGCAGCAGATCGACAGCCAGGGGCAGGTGCGCAGCTTCCGCATTCAGCGCACGCCACTGCACGGCAGCGACCAGCAGATCTACGCCACCACGGGCACGATCTTCGACATCACCGCCCAGCGGCAGGCCGAGCAGGCCCTAGAGCAGAGCCAGCGCATCCTGGACGGTATCCTCAAGCACGCCCCAACGGTCATCTATGTCAAAGATCCCAGCAGCAAGATGCTAGCGGTGAGCAGCATGTACGCCCATGTATTGGGCAGGCCCGTCCACGAGATCGTAGGCAAGACCGAAGACCAGCTGTTCCCCGCCGAGGTGGTGCGCCAGTGGCGCGAGAAGGACCGCGCGATCTTCGCCCAGCGGCAGCCAGTCCAGCTCGACAACGTGTTCGAGGTCGATGGCGAGCCGCGCGACTTCTTCTCGGTGCAGTTCCCGCTCTACACCGCCGACGACCAGCCCTATGCGATCTGCGGCATATCTACCGACATCACCAGCATCCGCCAGGCCGAGCGCGAGCGCGAGCAGATGCAGCAGACCGTGATCGAAGCCCAGCAGTCGGCGCTGCGCGACCTCTCCACCCCGCTCATCCCGATCGCCGATGGCGTGGTGGTGATGCCGCTGGTGGGCACCATGGACAGCGCCCGCGCCCAGCAGGTGATGGAGACGCTGTTGGAGGGCGTGATGCGCCACCAGGCCCGCACCGCGATCATCGACATCACCGGGCTGCCGATCGTCGACACCCAGGTGGCGGCGGTGCTGTTCCAGTCGGCCAGGGCTGTTGGGCTGCTTGGGTCCGAGGTGGTGCTCACCGGCATCGGCCCCGAGGTGGCGCAGACTCTGATCGGCATTGGGGCCGATCTCTCGTCGATCTCCACCCCTGGCACGCTTGAAAATGGTATCGCCTACGCATTGCGAAAGCTCTAAACACCGCTTTTGTTGTACGCTATTGTGCCACCCAACGATACGAAACACAAAATATCTGCGAATCAAAGCAAGCGCGCCGGGTGGCGCGCTTGCATACCGCGCGACGCCGCGCGGGAGGAGCAACCACCATGGACACATCCACCCCGATCGCGCTGCCGCTCAGCGCCCAGGGCTACGCCGCCGCCAACGAGGCCTTCCGCCAGTGCTGGGCCGCCGACCGCGACCAGGTGCTCTCGTGCCTGCGCGCCCACCTGCCCACCCCCAGCGCGCATGGGCTGGACATCCTAGGCATCGGCGTGGGCGACGGCTCCTTCGATCTGCAGATCATCGACTGCCTCCAGCAGCACCTGGGCGACATGCCCATGTGCTATGTCGCGCTCGACCCCAACGAGGCTCAGCTGCGTGGCTTTCAGGCCAACCTAGCGCGCAGCCCGCGCCCCACAGTGCAGTTCAGCTTCATCGCCCAGCCCGCCGAGGCCTACCAGCCCGAGCGGCAGTTCGACCTCATCCACTTTATCCACTCGCTCTATCACATGCCCGACCACGAGCAGCAACTCATCCTCGGCGCGTACTCCCGGCTGAGGCCTGGCGGCAGGCTGCTGATCGCGCTCTCCAGCGAGCAGGGCGGCATCTACCAGATGATGCAGCGCCACTGGGGCGAGATCGACTACAGCTTCTTCACCCACGGCCTGTTTGGCCACGAGAGCCTGATGGACATCCTCAACCGAGAGGGCATCCGCTACGAGGCCGCGCGCTTCCCCGATGTGGCGATCGATGTGAGCGCCTGCTTCCAGCCCGGCTCGGCCCTCGGCCAGCAGCTGCTCGACTTCATCATGCAGGCCGACATGCAGCGCGCCCCCGCCGAGCTGCGCGAGCACGTGCTTGACACGCTGCACCAGCTCAGCTACGAGCGCGGCGGGCGGCGCTGGCTCGCCCACCCCAGCGGGGTGTTCGTGGCCAGCGCCCCGCTGGGCTAGATCGGCCATGTGGCGCGGGGCGGCCCCGCGCCACATGGCCGATCTAGGCTGGCCGCACCACCCGATGCGAGCTGTAGCTATGGGCCACCATGCCCACCACGATGCAGGCGATCCCCGCCAGCCCCACCGCCGAGGGCAGCGCGCCCTGCAGCCACACGATCTCGCCCAGCAGCGTGAACACCACCTCGCCCGACTGGGTAGCCTCGACCGCCGCCAGCCGATGCGCGTCGCCATGGGCCATGTCGGTGGCGCGGAAGAACAGCAGCGTGGCCACCACCCCCGAGCAGACCGCCACCACCAGCGACTGCTCGACCTGCGGCAGACTGGGCGGCCCGGCGGTGGCCAGGCCATATGCCGCCAGCACGGCCCAGAACGGCATGCTGGCGATCGTCATCCCGCACACGCGCTGGAAGGTATCGAGGCGCTGGCCGCACAGCTCCATCATCTTGCGGTTGCCCAGCGGGTAGGCAAACGCCGCCAGCAGCACCGGCAGCGCGCCCAGCAGCACGTCGCCCAGCGACACCCGACCCACCTGCTCGGCCTGCATCACCACCACGCCCAGCACGATCAGCAGCGAGAAGCCGATGCCGCGCAGCGGGATGCGCCCGCGCACACGGCGAGGCCCATCGGGCGTGGGCGCGGCCACCCATAACAGCGGGGCCAGCAGCGACCCCGCGATGATTGTCAGCTGCCAGGTGCTGGCCACCAGCCAGGCCGGCTGGAAGGCGGCGGCAAAGCACAGCGGCGCGTAGAACAGCCCAAAGCCCACCGTGCTCCAGCCCAGCCAGGCCCACAGGTGCTGCCGCAGCTCGCGCCACATGGCGCGGGCGCTGCCCCGCATATACACGATGGCCAGCAGCATGGGCAGCATCCATACATAGCGCAGCACCGCGCTCCACATCCACGCGCCGCCGCCCAGGTTCATCGAGCGATTCAGCACGAACGAGGTGGCGAAAAACAGCGAGGCAATCAGGCCCAGCACGATCGCTTTCACGGCGAGGCTTCCTCCACTTGCAAAAACGTCCTAGCAGGCAGTATACTATTGAAAAGCAAGCGCCATGCAAAAGTTTTAGGCGTGTTTTAAAAATAATCGTGGAATAGAGCAGCATAGTGCGCTGTGCACACATCCGTTTTTTTAGATATAGTTTGCATTCTAAAGCATCCTATAGCCCGACAAGCAATGCTTTCGCATACGTATTAAAATGCACCGATATAATTTAGCAAAAGTTCAGACCAAAGAAGTACATCACAGCTCTTGACAGCCAAATAACACGTGTTATAATCTACGCGGAGGCCAAACTATGAGAAAGCGCCGCGCTACCAGCCAGGATGTCGCCAAGCGTGCTGGGGTTTCTCGCAGCACCGTCTCAGCCATCCTAAATCACACGCCAGGTATCGGCTACAGCGAAGAGACGCGCAAATCGGTTCTGCAAGCCATCCAAGAGCTCAACTACAAAGTCAACGTCCAAGCCAAGAGCATGCGTACTGGCCTAAGTCGCTGCATCGCAGTCTACGGCAATGTCACCAACCCGCTGTTCTTACAGTCGCTTGATGGCATTCAAGAGGTCTGCAGCAACAACGACTACCACCTGCTGCTCTACGGGGCCAAACGAGACCCGGCCTATCGGTTTTCCATGATCGATGTCTTTCTACAGCACCGCATCGATGGGATCATCTCGGTCGACTACACCACCTTCCAAGATTTCTCGTGGTTTAAGACGATCAGCACCGAAGAGGTGCCCTATGTCTCGATCGAGGGCTACCCAACCAACAGCGATGTCTCATCAGTGCTGATGGACTATGCGCACAGCGTCACGATCGCGCTGGAGTATATGTCGCAGCGCAGCCCGGTGCTGCCGCTCTACCTTGAGCTCTACGACACCGCCGACGGACACTCGTACGAAAACTGGGCCGAGACCAACCGGCGCAACGCCTACTGCCGCTGGATGAAGAGCCACGGCAGCGAGCCGCGCGTGCTGTCCATCGAAGATCAGCCATGGGCCGCTGGCTCGCACTTCTGGATCTCGTGGCTCTCGCAGCAGCAGCTGCCCATGACCGTGCTCTCCAACTGGTCGCGCGGGGCAGCCTATCTCTACCGCGCCGCCTACAGCCTGGGGCTGCGCATCGGGCGCGACCTGCAGGTGATGGCCTGCGACAACACCGAGCGGATCAACGCGCACATGATCCCCACGCTTAGCGCGGTCGAGGTGCCCTACAAAGACATGGGTATCCTCGCCACCAAACGGCTGATCGAGTACATCAGCCATCGTCGGCCCACCACCGACACATCGAGCCAGTGGCTCTCGGCCCGGCTCGTACCAGGCGAAAGTATCTAGATCTCCCCTTCAGGCCGCAGACCCCGCCGCCTTGCAGCCCTGACACCCCCGCATGCTGTTGCTCTAGCCCGATGGCTTGGATGCCCTGGCGCACCCCCAAGCCATCAACCCCAACCCAGCCGCCGCTACGCGGCTGGAGCATGTAAGGATGCACATGAACCCACACCAGCTCTCCTACACGTTTGTCTGCTTCGCAGCCCACATCGACGCATCATGGGGGCATGGCACACCCGCTATCGGCGCCAGACGCATAGCCGATCTCGCCTCAGTCTACGGCATCCCGGTGACATGGATCGTCAACAGCGGCTCGATCACCGAGCTCCAGCCCATGATCCAGGCCCGCCACGAGCGCTGGGGCGACAGCGTGATCCTCTGCACCCCACCGCACCTGCACAGCAACGACACCGCCATGATCAGCGCCGCCCTGCGCGAGGCGATCTGCCGCGAGTGGGAGCTGCTCACCAGCGCCTTCCCATGGGTTGAGGCCAAGGTCGCCGCCGCTGGCTACATCACCCCCGATCTGGTGCGCGTGCTCGACGAGCTCGCGTTCGATGGCCTGTGGGGCTACTGCTGGGAGCAGAGCCGCTGGGACAACATCAGCCACCAGGGCTGCCCATGGGGCATGTGGTATATCGACCCGCTGCGCTACAAGGTGCCCAACCCCAGCAGCGGCGGCATGGTGGCCTGCGAGTGGACCGCGCGCGATCTGCACGCGGCCTACCACACCGGCCAGCCCTGCATCTACTCCACCGATCCCAACGATGTGCTGCGCGCCGGGCTGTGCAGCGCCACATCCGACCGCTACTGGCGCGATCTGTTCGGCCAGTACATGCGCAACACCCAGCACAACCAGCAGGTCATCTTTGTGCAGCACCAAGAGGCCCACGAGATGGAGCGCAGCGACCGATTCGCCATCTGGTCGCAGCAGGAGATCGACGACAGCGCCCGGCTGCTCGGCCAGTTCTTCCACCACGTGCGCAGCAGCGGCGCGACATGCACCAGCCTGCCCGATGCCGTCGCCCGCTATCGGCAGGCCCACAGCGCCACCGCGCCCGCCCTGATGCTCTGCCAGGGCAGCGACGTCGTCCCCCAGATCAATAGCTACACCATGGCCCACGGCGGGGTTTCCAGCGGCCCCTGGCCCGAGACCCTGCTCTACTACGACGCCGAATGCCAGATGGCCTTCGTGCGCGGCAGTGCGACGCCGCATATGCTGCGCAGCTACGTGGGTGCGGCCTCGATGGAGGGAAACTTCAGGGTCGCCAATCTCCCCGAGATCACCATCAAGCACTATACCCGCAGCGCCGGGCGGATCGACATCCAGTTCACCATTGGCCACAGCAGCCCGATGCCCTTTGGTCTTGCCTACTGGGACGATCTCCGTAGCTACCAGATCACCGACATCCAGGGCGTGCACGAGGCCACGATCGTCGAGCACAAGGTGGTGTTCATGCGGCTCACCCTCACCGGCCTGCCCCAGATCATCCATCTCCAGCTGCACGCCGACCAGGCCAATCCTTCCCTCGATGCTTCTTCTGCACCGGCAGAACTGGCATATGCGCTCTTCTCAACAACAGGGATTGGATCATGAAAGGAGACCGCTCATGAAACGGTGGACATCCGCAGCGCTGATCTCGTGCCTGCTTTTCGCCATCGCGGCCTGCGGCACCCCCGGCTCTGTTACACCGCCTGTCGCCCAAGCAACGGCCGTCCCTGGCACCCCGCAGAAGATATCCTGGCTTGTCGGCGCTAGCCCCGAGCAGCTTGTCCAGTACCAGCAGGTGATGAGCGAGGCCCGGCGCGATCTTAACATCGAGGTCGATATCAGCCCAACTACCGCCGACAACTTCAATCAGAAGGTGCAGACCCTGATCGCCGCCAAAGAGAACCCCGAGTTCTGGGTCGGCGGCACCGACTTTGTGCCCTGGGCCAGCCGTGGCGCGGTCAAGCCGATCAACGACTATATCACCACCAACAACTTCGACCTGAGCCGATTCGACCCCAAGACGGTCGACGCCTTCCGCTGGAATGGCAAGCTCTGGCGCATCCCCACGGCCACCTTCACCGTCGTGCTGTTCTACAACGAGGACATGTTCAAGGCCGCAGGTATCGACACGCCGCCGACCGACTGGAACAACAAGACCTGGACGCTCGATGAATTCACCCAGGTCGCCCAGAAGCTGACCATCGACAAAAATGGCAAGAATGCCCTCGACCCAGCCTTCGACCCCAACAACGTGGTGCAGTACGGAATCGCCGACATGCAGTCATTCCTGCTCTACCCATGGTATTTCGGCGGCGATTGGAGCGACAAGGAGGGCAAAACCTTCACCGGCAACTCGCCCGAGGTGGTCAAGGGCCTGCAGACCGTGGCCGACCTGAGCAACAAATACCACGTGCTGCCCACCCCCGCCACTATCAAGGCCCTAGGCGGCGACCTCTTCGCCACCGGCAAGGCGGCCATGACCATGAACGGCAACTGGGCCATCGCCAGCTACAAAGAGAAGCCCAACCTGCACTGGAACGTGGCGGCCTCGCCTATCGGCACCAACCACTCGATCGTGCTCTTCACCGACGGCATCGGCATCGGCGACAACTCCAAGAACCCCGACGCGATGTGGAAGGTCATCGACTGGATCTTCGGCGACGAGACCCACACCAGCGAGTTCATCCAGGCGGCGGGCGGCGGCGCGGCCATCCCGGCCATGACAAGCCTCCAGCGCACCTTCATCAGCGACGCCAAGGAATCGCTGCCCAACCTGCATATCGAGGTCTTCACCGAGGCCACCAAGCACCCCGATGCCAAGCCGATCTACCTGCGCTTCAACCCCAACTGGTCGAAGATCGAGATCGCACTCAACGACGGCCTTGAGCCGCTCTGGTCGGGGAAATCGGATGCCGCGACACTGATGAACGAGCTTCAGCCCAAGATACAAAAGCTGATGGATGAGCCAGTGTCAAATTAATTTACGACACAAATAATATCACAAACAAACTATTTCGATTGGGTCTTGGAAGATTTATTCCAAGACCCAACGGCTTTTTTCACAAAATGTATAACGCATTGGTAATGGCACACATATACAATACATAGTTGAGCGGGGCAAAACAGTTCCGTTTCAGCCTAGCCCAGTATATACCCATGTATTTCTTGGGCAAATTGAACATAAAACGTTCTATTCGCACAACCCCAGCAGACTGGCTCAGGGAGACGGCCCTGGCGAAAGAGAGCATTGATGGCATCATATCAACCTGTTCACAAAGTACCCTACGCAGGGCCACAGGGCCTCTCCCAGCGGTGGGCGCGCAGCTTTCGGCAAAACGCACTTTTCTTCCTGTTTATCTCACCCTGGCTGATCGGTTTCCTAGTCTTCAGCGTCTACCCGCTGCTCTTCTCGATCTGGCTGAGCCTGTCGAAATGGGACATCATCGGCTCCATTCACTATGTCGGGTTCGAGAACTATCGCACCATCTTCACCGAGGACGACTCGTTCTGGCAGTCGCTCAGGGTCACCATCACCTACACCTTCATCAGCGTCCCGCTCAACATGATGGTATCGCTAGGCATCGCGCTGCTGCTCAACCAGAAGATCCGGGGGGTGAAGGTCTGGCGAACCTTGTTCTACCTGCCCTCGCTGATCAGCGGCGTGGCGGTCTCGCTGATCTGGACATGGGTGTTCAACCCCAACACTGGCATCATCAACCAGGCGCTCAGCGCCTTCGGCATCAATGGCCCGATGTGGATCTACGACTCCAACTGGGTCATGCCGGCCCTGATCATCATGGGTCTGTGGGGCGCTGGCGGCAACATGATGATCCTCATCTCGGGTCTGCAGGGCATCCCCACCGCGCTCTACGAGGCCGCCGAGCTCGACGGTGCCAACGCGGCCCAGCGACTTTGGCATATCACGGTGCCCATGCTATCGCCGGTGCTGTTCTTTGTGCTCATCCAGAGCGTCATCGGCACATTCCAGACCTTCACCCAGGCCTACGTGATGACCGACGGCGGCCCCGACAACGCCAGCCTCTTCTATGTGCTCTACCTATTCCGGCATGCCTTTACCTACTTCAACATGGGCTACGCCTCGGCGCTGGCCTGGATACTCTTTCTGATCATATTAGCCTGCACATTCGTGCTGATCAAAACACAGGATCGGTGGGTACACTATGAGTCAAAACGCTAATATCCGCCCCATGCCCAACGGCCTCGAATCACCGATGGCCTCGCAGGGGCAGAAGATCATCACCTATGTGCTCTTGTTTGGCATCGGGACACTGTTCCTCGTCCCATTCTTCTGGATGATCTCGACATCGCTCAAGACCAGCATCGAGGCCTTTTCCATCCCAATCGAGTGGATACCCGCACGGCCCCACTGGGGTAATTATGTCGATCTGTTTACCACCGTACCGTTTGCCCAGTTCTTGGTCAACTCGATCGGGATAGCGCTGGTCTCGGTCGTCGGGCAGGTGCTCTCGGGGTCGCTGGTGGCCTATGGGTTCGCACGCCTGAGCGGGGTTGGCAAGCCCATCTTGTTTGGGCTGCTGCTCAGCACCATGATGCTGCCAAGCCAGGTGACACTCATCCCCTCATTCCTGCTCTTCCGCGAGCTTGGATGGTACGACACCTTCGCCCCGCTCACGGTGCCAGCCTGGCTCGGCACTCCCTTCTATATCTTCATGCTGCGGCAGTTCATTATGACCATCCCGCTCGACTATGACGATGCCGCGCGAATCGATGGCTGCTCTACGTTTGGGATCTACTGGCGGATCATCCTGCCGATGCTGGTGCCCGCGCTGATCACGGTCAGCGTCATGGTCTTTATTGGGTCGTGGAACGATTTTATGGGGCCGCTGATCTACCTCAGCTCGATTGAAAACTTTACCGTTGCGCTGGGATTGAATCTCTTTCGTACACAATATACACAATATTGGAACTTGACAATGGCGGCATCGGTGATATCGCTCATTCCCTGTCTGATCATTTTCTTCTCGGCTCAAAAGTTCTTGATCCAAGGTTTTGTTGTTGATGGATTAAAATAGCGCTTTCTAACGCCAAAAAGCCGAGGCCCTGGCTCCAGTTGGAGCCAGGGCCTCGGCTTTTTGCGGCCAGCGAGCGTGTCGCCTGCGCTAGCACAGCGCGATCTTCTCGACGCATAAGTTAAAATATCTATACCGATGATCTGCCATTTAGGTAACGGGTCTAAACGCTCTGTTACTATATAGTAACGGAGGCATGACATACTGGCCGTGTTGCGAAAGCACTTGACCAATTGTAGCGAACCAGCGCCAAGCGACCAAGCTCCTTGGCCATCGCAGCGCCTCACAGTTCCTTTCAGACAATCGCAATATTTATTCACGGTTTCGATCACTTATCTCATCTTTTTTCTGGAATCTGGCATAATTTGCATCAATACAGTTAATAAATGCTGTTATTCTGCAGATAATACCAGAAACCAACAAAACACAGCGTTTTGGTTGAGTGAATAGCTCACACCATTGGGTTAATATACCCAAAAAAGGATCTTTCGGAATTCGATCACGCTTTGCAAACATTCAGAGAGGTTTATGATGGGAGCATGCCTAAAGACAATTCTCGTCCGCTTCTGGCTGATTGTCGGTATTATCGCGATGACCCTGGATCCATTGTCGGCTGCCGCGCACCCCCGAGAAGCAAACAGCACCACGATCCAGGTGGTCGCATCCCTTGCTGGCTATAGCAAGAAAGACATCAAGATCGGCTTCGTGATCAGCCCCTCACGCCTCAGCGACGAGACCTTCCAGGTATACAAAGAAAACCATCGCCTAGCCACCGGTGCGCTGGAATACACGGGCATCACCTGGGGCAAGCATGTCTACAAGATCACCTTCACATCCATCCAGAAGACCGGCAACAGCTTCACGCTCCGATCCAATGGCGCCAGCTCGTCACCCTTCCCCATCCAGGCCAACGTCTGGGAGCAGTACCTCGACGAGATGACCGCCTTCTACCGCGTACAGCGCGCCAATGTGGACACCCAAAGCGCCCTGCCGCCGAACTATACCAACACGCCACTTTCTGCAAAGGGCTACCACCAGGCAGGCCACCTAGACGACGCCGCCTCGCCCGACCGCACGCAGCACTACGACCTCACCGGCGGCTGGTATGATGCCGGTGATTATGGCAAGTATGGCGGCAACCAGTGGGTCGGCGGTATGATCGCTCTCTCCTACCTGCGCCACGCCAACGCCAAAGAGGTGCAGTTCGACCACGACCACAACGGCACCCCCGACCTGCTCGACGAGGCCAAGGTCGGCGCACTCTACGCGATGAAGTTTGTCGATACCTTCGGCGGCGCCGTGTACAACATCGCCAACAACGCAGGCTTCGACCACCCCGAGAAGACCACCGACAATATCGTGGGCACAGCCGATGACCGCACTATCGGCGAGCTGAGCATCGGCGGGTCGGCCAAGGCCGCTGGTATGCTGGCCGCCACCGCGCGGGCCTTCCACAAGGCCAAGGTCGACCCCAGCTTCGCCGACGCCGCCGCCCAGCGCGCCGTGATCGCCTACAACTACGCCTATGTCAACCAGCTACAGAACGAAGGGTCGTACGAGGCTATCGGCGGGCTTCCTAACAGCCTGCTGTGGGCCGAGGTTGAGCTCTACCTGCTGACCAAAGAGCAGATCTACAAGGACCGAGCGATCAGCCGCATCAACGAGCTGACCAAGGAGGACCTGCGCGCCACCAACTACTGGGATCTGCGCCCGCTGTCGCTGGTCGAGTTCTACCCCGAGGCGAGCCTCGTCCAGAAGGTCCGCATCCGCCTGCTGTTGCGTTCGCGCGTCGAGTACTTCATCTCGATGGCCGATGACACGCCCTACGGTGTGCTGGATGAGTTCACCAACTTTGGCGTGAACGAGGCCCATATGTCCTACATCGGCGACCTGATGCGCTACTACGAGCTGTTCCAGGATCCCTCGGTGCTACGCGCGGCCAAGAAAGGCGTCTACTGGATCTATGGCGCAAACCCGTGGAACATCAGCTGGGTGTCGGGCATCGGCGCGAACTCGGTGAAGTACCTGCACACCCGTCTGGACGAGCAGGCCTACGACCACGCCCTGGCTGGCATCACCATCCCCGGCGCGCTAGTGAGCGGCCCCAATATCAAGGATACCAAAGACAAATACAGCGTCAGCCCCTGGTACGAGGATCGCCCGCTATGGCAGGATGACGCGCAGCAGTGGCGCTACAACGAGTATAGCATCAGCATCCAGGTGAACCTGCTGTACACCATGGTGGCCCTGGCGGCAACTAACTCGAACCCGCAGGGGACCGGCATCACCCCCATGCAGCTGCCAATCACCAGCCCCCAGATCGGCGATTTCGTGGCGGGCGACGTGCGGGTATTTGTGCAGCCGCAGGGCTACCCCCTGAGCCTCACCGCCGACGAGGAGCCAATGCAGTGGAAGAACGGCTCCTACTACGCCGACGTGCCGATCGACACCTCGCAGCCCTTCGCCTTCCACCGGATCATGGTGCACGGCACCAGCATGCTTGGTGTCGACTCATACAGCGCCATGCACGTGAACACCGCCCCCGACCTGCCCGCGCCCGGCAGCAGCCTGCTCTACGATGACTTCAGCGGCAATGGCACCTGGGGCGCGGTGAGCCTGGGCTGGCCCAACTGGTACAACCAGGACGGCGGCACCGGCAGCTTCGAGCAGACCTCGGTGGATGCGCGCGATGTCGGCGTCTTCAGCCAGAGGCCCGCCTCGGAGAGCTCGCTGGCGAAGTTCGAGCCGTGGAAAGATACCGTGAACGCCTCGGGCTACCGCTATATGGAGGTCAGGGTCAAGAACCTGAGCAACACCAACATCCAGGCGCGCTTCTATGCCGAGGGCGGCAGCGGCTACGAGTTCAGCGGCGGCTATATCAGCATCCCAACCAGCTGGACCACCCTGCGCTTCGATCTGGATCAGTTCCCCGGCCTCGACAAGAGCAACATCCACATCACGCTGTGGCTGAAGGCTGGCACCGCCCCTGGTAGCATCGCCATCGACAATATCGCCTACACCAATGAGAATGGCGGCGGCCAGCCGACCCTGACCCAGCTGAGCGTCGAGCCCAAAACCGGCACGGAGAACACGAACTTCCAGTTCAGCACCACCTACACCGACCCCGATAACGATAAGCCGTTCGCCGTGCAGATCATCATCGATGGCGTGCTGCACGATATGGTGGAGGCCAGCGCCAGCGACACCAACTACCGCGACGGCAAGCTGTATGTCTACGCCACCAAGCTGGTGCCCGGCAGCCACCGCTACGCCATCCGCACCGCCGACACGTCCACGCCGGTGGTGCTGACACCCCAGCAGGAGTGGCCCCAGGTGTACCCCAGCATCGGGTCGCTGCTGACGCCGCCCAGCGCCGAAACGCACATCGAATCGGCCCCCACGCCTGCAGATGACACCACCCACGACAGCGAGCTGCTGACGATGGACGCCGGGGTGAGCGCGGCGGACGAGTAGGATCCATTTCTCGGCAGACCAAACGGCTTGGAGCGCTGTCAACGTGACAGCGCTCTTTTGTTGGGATCGTGTTATCCTATAGGCTCGTGACATGTGGAAGGCTGCTCAACGGGGAAGCAGCTCTGTCACCATCATTGTTCCACCCTTTTCGCACAGAGTGGCAGCATTCGGCGAAAAGCCCATCGCAGGAGAAACAAGGTGTCACACATCGTACGTTGGACAACCCAAAAGATCACCCAACGCCTCGCGTTGATCGAGCCGCTTGTCTACCGTCGCCGCACCGAGCTTACCCCTTTTCGCTACACCGCCCTGGAAAGCCCCACCGAGCTACCCCCCACCGCACCCAACTTCGACGACAGCGCATGGGATGTGGTGGCCCCCAATAGCTACTGGGGCACCTGGAATACGAACTTTGTGCTGCGGGGCAGCTTCCACATCCCTGCCGACTGGGACACCAGCGCGCCGGTGGCGCTGTTTCTGCCGCTCGGCGAGGCAGGCGACTTCTCGCACCCCGAGGCGCTGGCCTATATCGATGGCGCGCCCTACGCCGCCTGCGACCGCCACCATCAGGAGTTCCGCCTGCGCGACGAGTGGCGCGGCGGCCAGAGCCACCACCTGGCGCTACACGGCTGGGTGGGCCTGGGCGGCGGCGGCTGGCGCGCCCGCCAAGAGCCGACCCAGCTGTTTCTACGCCCCTGCGCGGTGGTGCAGATCGACCAGCCGACCCGCGATTTTATCGCACTGGCAAGGGTAACGCTGGGCGTGGCCAGCACGATCGCCGACAGCGTGCCCGCCAAGAGCCACCTAATGAACGGGCTGGATGACGCCTTCCGCGTCCTCGACACAGGCGAGCCGTTTGGCGACGCGTTCTACGCCAGCATCCCCGCCGCCCACGCCGCGCTGAAGGCCCAGATCGAGCGCGCTGGCCTGCCGCTGGATGTCGATATCGTGGCCACCGGGCATGCCCACATCGATGTGGCCTGGCTGTGGACGCTGGGCCAGACCCGCCGCAAGGCCAGCCGCACCTACCACACTGTCATGCGGCTGATGGAGCAGTTCCCCGACTATCACTTCACCCAGAGCCAGCCCCAGCTGTACCAGTTCATCCAGCAGGATCACCCTGAGCTGTTCGAGCAGATCAAGCAGCGCGTGGCCGAGGGCCGCTGGGAGCCGACCGGCGACATGTGGCTGGAGGCCGACTGCAACCTGAGCGGGGCCGAGTCGCTGGCGCGGCAGTTCCTGCTGGGCCGCAGCTTCTTCCGCCAGCAATTTGGCCAGGATGCCTCCTCGCCGGTGGTGTGGCTGCCCGATGTGTTCGGCTACGCCTGGGCGCTGCCGCAGCTGATCAAGCAGGCCGGGCTGGATTACTTCTTCACGATCAAGATCGGCTGGAGCCAGTACAACCGCCTGCCGTACGATAGCTTCTGGTGGCAGGGCCTAGATGGCACCCGCGTGCTCACCCACTTCAGCCCCACGCCCGAGAAGGGCAGCGCCTACGCCAGCACCTACAACGCCATGGCCACCGCCGAGGATGTGATCGGCACATGGACAAACTACCGCCAGAAAGACCTGAGCGGCAGCGGCCCCCTGCCGCCGCTGCTGATGGCCTTTGGCTTCGGCGACGGCGGCGGCGGGCCGACCCGCGAGATGCTGGAGAACCTGCGCGAGCTGCGCAGCTTCCCGGCCACGCCACGGGTGCGGCAGGGCGCGGTGGGCGATTTCTTCCGCGCGCTGGAGGAGAGCGCGGGCGAGCGGCTGCCCACATGGAACGGAGAGCTGTACCTAGAGTACCACCGCGGCACCTACACCACCCAGAGCCGCAACAAGCGCGCCAACCGCACCAGCGAGTTCCTGCTGCACGACGCCGAGCTGCTGGCCACGATCGCGGCGCAGCTGGACCAGAGCTACGCCTACCCATCGCAGGAACTTACCCAGGCCTGGCAGCTGGTCTGCCTCAACCAGTTCCACGACATCATCCCCGGCAGCAGCATCCACGAGGTCTATGTCGACTCGCAGCAGCAGTACGCCCAGATCCGCCAGATCGGCGAGGCCGTGCGCGACGCCGCGCTGGCCCAGATCGCGGCCCACGTGGGCGGCGACCTGCTGGTGGTGAACCCCACCAGCTTCCGGCGTGCGGGTCTGGCGCTGTGGAAGAGCCAGCTGGGCGCTGGCCAGCAGATCTGCAGCGCCGAGGGCGATCTGGTGCCCAGCCAGCCGACCGCCGAGGGCACACTGCTGTATGGCGAGTGGGACGGCCTGAGCATCCAGGGCCTGACCGTGGCCGATGCCAGCGCGCCACGGCACGATAGCGGCCTGCGCGTCAGCCAGAGCCGCCTAGAAAACCCCGACCTGCTGGTCGAGCTAAACGCCGACGGCGACATCACCCGTATCTACGACAAGCAGGCCCAGCGCGAGGTGCTGCCCAAGGGCGCGCTGGCCAACCAGTTCCAGGCCTTCGAGGACCGGCCGATGCGCTGGGACGCCTGGGACATCGACATTTTCTACACCGACACCATGTGGACTGCCGACCCCGCGACCGCGATCACGGTGGTGGAGAGCGGGCCGCTGCGCGCCACCCTGCGCATCCAGCGCACCATCCGGCACAGCACCTACACCCAGGACATATCGCTCGGCCACAGCGGGCGGCTGCTGACGATCAGCACCACCATCGACTGGCGTGAGCGCCACACCATGCTAAAGGTCGCCTTCCCAGTGGACATCCTGTCCCCCCAGGCCACCTACGAGATCCAGTGGGGAAATGTGCAGCGGCCTACCCACCGCAACACCAGCTGGGACTGGGCGCGCTTCGAGACCTGCGCGCAGAAGTGGGTTGACCTGAGCGAGGGCGACTATGGCGTGAGCCTGCTGAACGACTGCAAGTATGGCCACGACATCCACGAGAACGTGATGCGGATCAGCCTGCTGCGCAGCCCCACCGAGCCAGACCCCGAGGCCGACCAGGGCGAGCACCGCTTCAGCTACAGCCTGCTGCCGCACGACGGCGGCTGGGGCGAGGAGACGATCGGCAGCGCCTACGCCCTGAACGACCCGCTGATCGTGTACGCGCGGCCCCAGGCTGCGGCGCGACCTGCAGCGGCGGCGGGCCTCCCCTCGCTCATCGAGCTGGACCAGCCCAACCTGGTGGTCGAGACCGTCAAGCTGGCCGAGGACGGGCGCGGGATCATTGTGCGGCTCTACGAGAGCCAGCGGCGGCGCGGCACGGCCACGCTGCGGGCCAGCTTCGCCGTCGCGGCGGCGTGGAAGACCAACCTGCTGGAAGAAGAGCAGCAGCGGCTGGATGTGGCGGGCAGCGTGGTGCAGTTTAGCGTGCGCCCTTATGAGATCATCACGATTCGGCTGGAGCGCGCATCCTAACATGGCTGGCGAGGCGGCCCTCCGCTGGGGGCCGCCTCATTTTCATGCGGCGGCATGTTTTTACCACCAAGGCGCCAAGACACCAAGGGCACGCATGCGCACAAACACCACGACGACCCGAAGGTGCCAAGGGCATCCGGCAAACCATCGTATAGGCGGATCGCGCTGGGGGAGAACGTAGGCAATGCTTGCAGCATTGCCGGTTCTCCCCAATCCATTGCGTTTGGAGAACACAGAGACCCTGATGAAAACAAAAGCAGCTTTCACCCCATGCATAAGTGGAGTATAGTATTGTGACTACTCCCACGGGTAACCCCGTGGGCTTCTAGGGACTCGCACCCAGGCATTGTAGTCCCAATGCCAATATGTTTATCGCGGCGTTCTCGTCTCTATCGAGCACAAGACCGCATACAGGACAAGAATGCACACGAACGCTCAAATCTTTCTCGACCAACTGCCCGCACCGGCTACAGCGCTTGCTGGTGTTGCGTGGATCAACCAGTACGACGCGACGGCCAGCTTCTTCCGCTTTGCTCGTCGTGACCAGGACAAATTGATTCCACGCCGCATCTGCAATGCTTTTCGCCAGGCAGTGGTTCGTGAGCATTCCGTTGGTATTCACGTCCTCAAAAGCCAGGATACCGAAACGGTTGACCAGCTTCCGGCCTTCCTGATGGGCAAAGTTCGAGCGGCAGTTCGCTATCCGCTCATGCACACGACCGACAATCTTCCGACGCTTCGTTCGTTCTGGTGTGCCTTTCTCCGCTTTCGAGAGCTTCCGCTGAACCTTCGCAAGTTCCTTCTCTTTTACTCGAAAGAAGCGCGGGTTGGCGATCTTCTCACCATTCGACAGGGTAGCGAACGAAGCGAGGCCAACATCGACGCCAACCGCGCTCTTGTCTGGTGCAAGCGGTCGTGGCGATGTTTCAACACTCAAGCTGGCATACCATTTCCCTGTAGCTGCGCGTCGGATCGTGACCGTCTTGATCGGTCCTTCGACTGGACGATGCAAGATGACGTTGACCGAGCCGATCTTGCTCAGGATGAGCGTGTTCCCTTGCAGTCGTACGCCGTTCCCATACTGCGGATAGGTGAGACTGTCATAGCGCCCAAAGCCCTTAAAGCGCGGATAGCCAACGTCCGATTCGCCCGCTTTGACGCGACGAAAGAACGCTTTGAACGCCAGATCAACACGTACCTGAACGTTCTGCAAGACCTGAGAATGGACCCGTTTGAGCGACGGGCGATCAGCTTTCCAGGCCGGAAGGAGGGATTGCGTATCGTACAACCCAAGCGACTCCTGACGCTGCTCCCACGCCTCACGGCGAGCGGTAAGCGTCTGGTTATAGACAAAGCGACATTCCTCAAGCATCGTGGTGAGGATGTGCTGTTGTCCCCTTGTCGGACTGATTCGGTAGTTGTACGCTTTACGCATACATTCGTTATAGCACCATTCTGCGTAAACAGCAAACATGTACTATCTCGACTGTGGGCGAAAGCCGCTAAAGCGGCGCGCTTCGTCCCACCGCTGAAGCTGGTGGGACGAAGCGCCTAAAGGCAAGCATCCGTAAAGATCGCTCTTGATGTTCAAGATAGGGGTGCACGACACGCACCCACACAGCTGTATCAAAAGGGTGAAGGAGACCACCGTATGCGCAGGCTCCTGTGGCCCAGTATCCTGATCATAGGAATAAGCATCGCCATTGCCGTATACCTAACGCTCGCCAGCCAGAGCGAAGATACGCTGGCCCAGGCCCAGCGGCTTGGCGTGATCCGGGTCGGCTATGCGCCCGAGTCGCCGTTCGCCTTCCGCGACAACGCAGGCAATGTCACAGGCGAGTCGCCCGAGATCATCAGGCATGTCCTAGGCCAGCTTGGTATCCACCAGATCGAGTGGGTGCAGACCGAGTGGGCATCGCTGATACCCAATCTCAACGCCGGGCGATTCGACATCATCGCCTCGGGGATGTTCATCACCTGCGAGCGCGCCCAGCAGATCGCCTTCACCCAGCCAACCTACCAGCTAAATGAGGCCCTGCTGGTGCCGCGCGGCAACCCTAGGCAGCTGCACAGCTACGATGACATCCTCAAACGCGACGCGGTGCTCGTCGTCATCCAGGGCGCACAGGAGCAGAATCTGGCCATCGAGGTAGGGATCACCGACAGACACCTGCTGGCGGTGCCAGATGCGCAGACCGGGCTGGCCGCCGTGCTATCGGGCCGCGCCGATGCGCTGGCGCTCACATCGGTATCGCTCAAGGCATTTGCCAGCGGTAACCCGCAGGTGGAGCTGGCCGCACCGTTCACACCGCCGATGCTGCAGGGCGTGCCCGTGCGGGGGTATGGTGCGTTCGGCGTACGCACCGGCGACACCCCGCTGCGCAATGCGCTAGATGCCCAGCTGGCCTCTTTCATCGGCAGCCAGCAGCACCTGACAATGGTCGCACCGTTTGGGTTTACGCACGAGGATCTGCCAGCCAGCAGCAGTGCCCATCTGCTCGACCAGTGTGCCCCATCGCCCTAGCCCGAACATGCGCGCTATCGCCGTATCGCAGATGGTACACAACGATGAAGATTGCAAAACAAACTGAGCACTGGCCGCTCTTCGCACTGATCTTGGTGGCGCTGCTCTCGATCGGCCTGCTGCAGTGGAACTACACCCACTGGAAGAGCGACCTAGAGGAAGAGATAGCCGCCATCGACAACCTCACCGAGGCGCGGCTGAGCGTAACCCGAAGCTATCTGATAACCGAGCAGTTCGCCAACAACGACCCCACCCAGCAGCCACAGTATGCCTTCGCCTACCTAGATCAGGCGCAAAACACAATCCAGTCCTGGCGCTCGGGCAAAAGCCGACTGGACTGGGCCATCGGCAGAGCCACCGAGAGCGACCCCACGCTTGATCAGATGTTGGGCCGCTACCTCGACCTGCTCGCTGCATTCCGCCAGCAGGCCAGCAGATCACTCGAAAGCACTCAGCCGCTGACAGCAGCGCTCACCATCGATCGCCGGATCGCATTCTCGGCGCTTGAGCAGCAGGCCGACCAGATCGAGCAGTACCTCTACCAGCAGTTCACCGAGCACAGCAAACACCGCCAGCAGCAGCACCTCATCACCCTGGTCTACTGGACCATCTTCCTCGCCGCACTCGACATCACGGTCTTCCAGTCGATCCGCGCGCGGCACGAGGCCACCGCAGCACTCGCCGCCAGCGAGGAGCGCTTCCGTGCGCAGTATAAGGGCATCCCCGTGCCCACCTACACATGGCAGCACCAGCATGCCGACTTTGTGCTGCGCTCCTATAATGATGCCGCCGAGCGGCTCGCGCCCGAGAGCATGGCCGCCATGGTTGGCAGCCACGCCAGCGAGCGCTACCGCGATCGGCCCGACATTCTGGCCGACTTCCAGTCCTGCGTCCACGATCGCCAGATCATCCAGCGCGAGATCCAGTACAACTTCCACGCGCCCGCACCGGCCAAAGACCTGTTTGTCAGCTACGTGTTCGTGCCGCCAGATCTCGTAATGGTGCACGCGGAAGACCGCACCGAGCGCAACCTGCTGGCCGCACAGCTGACCCAGGCGCAGAAGATGGAGGGCATCGGGCGGCTGGCCGGTGGCATCGCCCACGATTTCAACAACATTCTCACCGCCATCAGCGGCTACGCCACGCTCGCCTTCGAAAGCCTGCCCGACCGAAACCAGGCGCGCAGCGACATCCACGAGATCATGCGGGCCTCGGACCGGGCCGCCCGGCTGACCAGCCAGCTGCTGGCCTTTGCGCGGAAGCAGACCCTGCAGGCCAGCAATATCGACCTAGCAGATCTGATCACCTCGCTGGCGGGGCTGTTCCGCCGCGTGCTGCCCGAAAGCATTCAGCTGGCGGTCCACACCGCCGCCGAGCACAGCGTCGTGTGGGCCGACCCAGGTCAGATCGAGCAGGTGCTGCTCAACCTGGTGCTGAACGCGCGCGACGCCATCGGCGAGGGCGGCAAGATCACAATTGAGACCACTAACATCTACCTAGACGAGCTGTACACCCGGCAGCGCATCGATATCGAGGCTGGCCCCTATGTGCTGCTGGCCGTAAGCGACACCGGCAGCGGCATGTCCCCCGAGGTGCAGCTGCGCGCATTCGACCCCTTTTTCACCACCAAGGGGCCAAACCAAGGCTCGGGGCTAGGGCTGGCCATGTGCTACGGCATTGTCAAGCAGCACAAAGGGCACATCGCCATCTACAGCGAGAGCGGCCACGGCACCACGGTCAAGATCTACCTGCCCCGCCAGCAGGCCGCCGCCGAGGCCCCGGCCACCCAGCCGATCAGCGCATCGCCCCACGGCAGCGAGACCATCCTGTTTGTCGAGGACGATGAGCAGGTGCGCACCGTGGTCTTCCAGATGCTGAGCAAGCTTGGCTACCACGTCATCTCGGCCAGCAGCGGGGCCGAGGCGCTGGCCCTGGCCCAGGGCTACCAGCCCGGCCAGATCGACCTGCTGATCACCGACCTAGTGATGCCGGGCATGAGCGGGCGTGAGCTGAGCGCGCAGATCCGGCTGAGCGACCCGCAGATCAAGATCCTGTTTATCTCGGGCTACTCCGAGGTGATCTTGTCGCACCATCCGAGCCTGGGTGGCGACGTCGCGCTGCTGAGCAAGCCCTTCTCGGCAGCCGATCTGGCCCACAAGATCCGCTCGCTGCTCTAGCGCCAGCGCCGCCCGGCGAATAATAACCGCCCGTTGCGAAGGCGTATCTGACATGGTGAGGCGTTTCCTCTACAATCATTGCACAGCGACCGTACTAGAGGAGCATATTCACAAACTATGGCAGACAACGCATCATATGAGGCGCTGCTTCCCGCCGCGATGGCCGAAAAGGCGATCGCCACCGGCATCAAGAAAGCGCACACCAGCCTCATCAACCTGTGCCTGCTGGGGATCTTGGCAGGCGCTTTTATTGCCTTTGGCGCGATGTTCGCCACCACTATTACCGCAGGGGCCAAGGATGTGCTGCCGTTTGGCATCGTGAAGGTGCTGATGGGGCTGGCATTCAGCGTAGGGCTCGTGCTGGTGATCGTGGGCGGCGGCGAGCTGTTCACCGGCAACACCCTGATGAGCATGGCCTTCGCCAGCGGCAAGGTGAGCCTGGGCGAGGTGCTGCGCAACTGGGTGGTGGTCTACACCAGCAATTTCGTGGGGTCGATCCTGGTGGCGCTGCTGGTGTTCTATGGCAAGCAGCACACCTTCGGCCATGGCGCGATCGGCCTGAACATGCTGAGCATCGCCGAGTCGAAGGCCAACCTTGAGTTTGGCCAGGCGGTGGCGCTGGGCGTGCTGTGCAACTTTGCGGTGTGCATGGCGGTGTGGCTGTGCTACAGCTGCCGCACGACCACCGACCGCATCACGGCGATCATCCTGCCGATCACGGCCTTTGTGGCCGCCGGGTTCGAGCACAGCGTGGCCAACATGTACTTCATCCCCATGGGTCTGCTGGTAAAGGGCGGCGGCGGCGAGGCGTTCTTCGAGGAGATCCAGAAGCACCCCGCCGACTTCCCGCACATCACCTGGGGCAACTTCCTGCTGGGCAATCTGCTGCCGGTGACGATCGGCAATATTATCGGCGGGTCGGTGTGCGTGGGCCTGATCTACTGGGCAGTCTACATCCGGCCCGGCCTAGCCGAGCGGCCCGCGCCCAGCTACCGCGCGGCGGGGCACAGCAGGTCGGCCAACGACTGAAGGTCGGGCACGGTGATGTCGGGGCGAGCCTCGGCGGGCAGCGTCGCGCCGAAGCCGGGGTTCGCCGCGCGCCGGTTGACCCAGGCGGTGTCGAGGCCCAGCTGCTTGGCGGGCACATGGTCGTGGAACAGGCTCTGCGCCACGTGCAGGATGCGCTGCTGCGGCACCCCGATGCGCTCAAACGCCACGTGGAAGTTGTTTAGCGAGGGCTTGTAGCTGCCCGCCTGCTGCGCGGTGATCACGTCGGCAAATCGCACCCCCAGCCGCGCGTTCGACAGCGCAAACAGGTCATCATCCACATTCGAGATCACCACCAGGCGAAATCGGCTGGCCAGCCGCGCCAGCGCCGCAGGCGAGTCGGGGAAGGCCGGCCAGTCGCCCACCGAGCCTGCGAAGCGGGCCTGCTCCTCGGCGCTGGGCGCAAAGCCGTAGCGCTGCCCAAAGCCGCGCACGCAGCTGGCCAGCACATCGCGGTAGGCCATGTACGGCCCGGCTTCGGCGGCGGACTCAAGCTCGGCGAAGAGCTGCAGGGCCTGCTCGCGCTCAAGCGCGACCCCGTGCCGCTGCAGGATGGGCAGCAGCGCGGCGGCGATGCCGCTCTCCCAGTCGATCAGCGTGCCATAGCAGTCGAACGTCAGCACCTCTTTGGTATCCAGATCTACCATATCGAGCCTCCCTCGCGAATCAGAACACCGCTCGTACTGAGACGAGCGGTGTTCTCGTATACCCTATATGTTAGGCCCGGGCCTTTGGCGCGGCGCTGCGCTGGCGCGCATACTCAAGCGCCGCCTGCGGGGTGGCTACGGTCTGCACATCGCCGATCGGCAGATCCATCTTGGCCATGGCCATAGCCAAGCTGCCCGACACACCGCAGAGCAGCACATCGGTGCCCAGCAGCCGCACCGACTGGATCATCTGGATCAGGGCGCTGGCCACCGAGATATCGGCCTCGGTGAGGCCCGAGAGATCCATCACGATCAGCTGCGCGCGCTGCTTGTAGACCGCATCAAGGATGCGGCGGTTCAGGTGCGAGGCGCGGCGGGCGTCGATATAGCCCAGGATCGGGGCCAGCAGCACGCCATCGGCGATCGGGGTCACCGGCGTCTCCAAGGCATCGATCAGATCCAGCATGCGCTTCTGGGCCTCGGCCTGCTGCTGTAGCTCGCGGTTCGCGCCCTCGGCCTCGCGCGAGCGTGCCTCGGCCACCGCCAGGGCCTCCTCGGCGCGCCGCTGGTTCTGCTGCGAGCTGCGCAGCGCGGTGGTGGTGACCAGCCGGATGACGCAGATCATCGCCAGGCACGCTATAAAAATCACCACATTCGTAGGCGACACGATCGCGCCCTGCCAGCCGACCCGCAGCCCAAGGCCCAGGAAAATCGCTAGGCCGCAGCCCAAGATCCAGCGAAAATCGAGCAGCACCGCCGCCAGCAGTGCGGGTGTGATGATCGCAAGCGACACCTGGTTGACCACAAAGTCGGCTGGGATACCAAAGATCAAGATGAGCGTGTAGATCGAAATGGTGAGCGGCGGAATGATCGATGCGAGCCAGTTCGCGCGGTAAGCCAGCAGCAGCCCGGTGAAGAGCAGCCCCCCTACAAGATTCGGCAGAAGATCGATCATGCTGGCACGCTGCAGCAGCGCGGCGACTGTCGCCAGCCACGCCCCCGCCGAGGCAATCGCAAGAAGGCCGATCCCTGCCTGACGCTGAGTCATTGAAATGTGCATGCCACCGTCCATAGGTAGAGCGATGATTCAACAGAGTTGATGGAGCAGAGTGGGGCAATATTGCATGGGGTGCAGACAAAAATACCACTCATTCACACATATAGTTAAAAATAAACGTGGAATGAGTGGTTGTCAAGAGACGATCGCTACTAATATGACATCTAGAGATTACAGTTCGCCATATCCCGCATCAATCCCAGCGAGCAGAGCGCTCAGCTCGATCACGCGCGAGATGCGCAGCGGGCGATACAGCTCTTTGGCGGCCCAGCAGCCCCCCAGCTCGGTGCCGCCGCTGCGGTAGTAGGCCGCCATCCACGCAGTGGCGCGGCGCAGCGACTCGTGCCCGGCCACCTCCAGCACACCGGCGCGGGCGGCGGCTAGCATGCCCACCATACCGTAGGCCGTCTCCTCGGCGTAGGCCGATGTGACGCCCCAGCTGCCATCGGGGTGCTGGTGCGCGATCATGGTCGGCACCACTGCTGCGGCATCTTGGGCACGGCCAGCCGCGCAGAGGGCATGCATCGCATGCCCCGTTAGGTATAACCATGAGGCATGCCATTTATCATCAACCCAGCGGCCATCGTCGCTACGCGCCGCTTCCAGCCGCTGAAACAGCGCGGCGGGGTCGCCGCCCAGCATCGCCTGGGCGTGGGCCGCGTGCACCGTGGCCGAGAACGAGCGCTGCAGCTCATTGGCGTAGGTCAGGCACCAGCCATCCACCAGGTATGCATCAAGCATCCCAGGGTCAACCGCATGCCCGGCATGCGAGAGCACGGCCAGCACCATCGATGTCAGATCGCCATCGGTCGAGAACTCGTCGCTGATGCCCTGGCCAGTGGCGCGCAGGCCCTGGCGCATCGAGTCGATCTGGGGCTGCAGCGCATCCTGCAGCTCCGGGTGATCGAGCGAGCCAGCCAGCAGCAGGCAGAACATGCTCACCGTCTGCTCGTTGCGGTTGTAGGGCCACACGGTAGGCACCACGCCGGGGATGTCGAGGCCTGTGGCGTAGGCGGCGGCATCTAGGTAGGCACGCGCCGCCTCGCGCAGGTTGGCGGGGCACTCGCGGTCGGCAAAGTCGTGGAGCCAGCGCGCGGTGGCTGCCGGGCTATGGCCGATGCATCCAGCCAGATCGAACAGGTGCGCATCCACATCATCGCCCCACGACTCCCACGAGTGGATGGGCGAGGTAGCCGGGCGCAGGCGTGGCCTCAGGCGGGCGATCAGGTCGCGGCGCTTCTGGCCAAGCGCGGCCAGGCCCTCGTAGGGCTGCCGGTCGAGCGGCATGCCGTGGCGCTGGGCAAGATCGAGCAGGTGGGGAATAAGCAGCTCGGCGGCCAGCGGTATATCATTTGGCACCGGGCCATGCCAGATCTGGCTGTGCTGCGCCAAGAAGGCCAGCCCAGACGCGATCCGACGGTGGTCGCTCGGGTCATCCAGATCGTGCAGCGCAAGCAGGGCCGCAAGCGTGGGGGTATCGCGCGCCCGTGGGATGCGCGGGTCGCCCCAGCCGCCATCGGGCTGCTGCTGGGTACGCAGCCAGGTGTAGGCATCGCGAGGATCGGCGGGGGGAGCATACAGCAGCACCAGCGCGGTGTCATACACCGATGGGCCGATCTTGCCGCCCTGGGTGCCAAGCGCTTGGATGTTGCGTCGTAGCTCGTCAAGAAGTTGAGGGTAGAGTGTCATTGAACAATTGCCTTCATAATGAACAACGATGGTACAACACACCATGCTTTGTCCACAATGCGAATCCACCCAGCATCAGTGAGCAGATGTGCTTGCGCCACGTCAGTACAGAGACGATCATATAGAGGTATTTACATCTCTCTAACAATATAAGCAGTTCTGGAGCCAGAAGCAAGGCATCATGGCGATTCTTTTAATATTTTTTAACCAAAAAACACAACAACTACCAAGTAGCAGCGGCATCATTTGATGGTGATCGCTCAAAAAGCGCTCCCACTCTGCAAGTCAGCCATACTCGATAAGATCGGCGTGCCTTTTCCGCAGCCAAGGAGCCTACGAACCGTGTAAACAGTTCAACAGAATGTCATCTTGGCGCTCCACAGCTTGCAATTCTCTCAGCCAAGGCCATGTACAAGTGTTAGCCATCCCTTAGCACAGGCTTAACCGGATGATATTCTCCCCGCAATCTCGCCGCCGTACACTCTCCTAGGCTGCTGGAGCAGGAGAACGCCAGCAGAGGCCAACCACGGGGTCGCGCCCTCGCGGCGTCCCCTTGCTATAGCCGCAGCGGCGCTGGGCACCCGCCCGCTGCGACACGGACACTCGCGCAGCCGATTCTAGCCCGGAGCCTGCCATGCGCATTGCGATGATGACCGAGACATTCCTGCCCGATGTCAACGGCGTGGTGACGACGCTGTGTCGGCTGCTCGAACACCTGAACCGGCGCGGCCACGAGGCGCTGGTGTTCGCGCCCGAGGGTTCGCCCAGCAGCTACCAGGGGGCGCAGATCATCCCCCTGCCCGGCGCGCCGCTGCCGATCTACCGCGACCTGAAGCTGACCCCGCCCCAGCTGGGCATGACGGCGCGGCTGCGGGCGTTCCGGCCCGACGTGCTGCACCTGGCGGGCACCATGCTGCTCAGCCCGGCGGGCTGCGCCGCCGCCCAGGCGCTGCGCCTGCCGCTGGTCTCGGTCTACCACACCGACTGGCCCGCCTACGCAGGGCACTACGGCATGGGCTACCTGCGCGACCTGGCCTACCGCTACCTGCGGCTCATCCACTCCTACTGCGCGCTCACGCTCTGCCCCTCGCGGGCCACCAAAGACGACCTGCGCAGCCACGGATTCCGCCGCCTGCGCGTGTGGGGGCGCGGGGTGGATACCGCGCTGTTCCACCCGCGCCACCGCAGCGAGGCCTGGCGCAGCGCGGTGGGCGCGCGGCCCGATGAGAACCTGCTGCTCTACGTGGGGCGGATCGCCAACGAGAAGCGGCTCGATCTGCTGGTGGAGGCGATGGAGGGGCTGGAGCATACGCGCCTGGTGCTGGTGGGCGACGGCCCAGCACGGCCCGAGATCGAGCGGCGGCTGCGGCACCTGCCCGCCCATTTCACCGGCTACCTGCGCGGCGCCGATCTGGCCACCGCCTACGCCAGCGCCGACATGTTCGTGTTCCCATCCGACACCGAGACCTTTGGCCAGGTCATCCAGGAGGCCATGGCGTCGGGGCTGCCGGTGGTGGCCGCGCGGGCGGGCGGCGCGCTCGACCTCGTGCGCGACGGCGAGACCGGCGTGCTCTGGCAGCCCGGCGACGCGCGCGCCCTGCGCAGCAGCATCGCCCAGCTGGCCCACAGCCAGCCGATGCGCGCCGCGATGGGCGCGGCTGGCCGCGCCGCCGCCG
The DNA here is from genome assembly GCA_009268125.1 of Chloroflexia bacterium SDU3-3. Lineage (NCBI taxonomy): Bacteria > Bacillati > Chloroflexota > Chloroflexia > Chloroflexia bacterium SDU3-3. The sequence continues at coordinate 467,091 of WBOU01000001.1, forward strand.
AGCAGCGCTCGTGGGAGCGCGTGATGGATGAGATGGTGGGCTACTACGAGCGGGCGCAGCGCCACCGCGTGCGCTACGCCCGCCTGCTAGGCGTGGCTGGGTCACGCGGCCCACTCGCTCAGCGCGGGGCCAGCCTCTAAGAAGATCGAGGGCAGCAGAAAGTAGCGCCGGTTGAGCCAGGGCAGCGCCTGGCGCACCAGCCACGGCGCGGCGGGCAGCAGCGCCAGCAGCGCGGCGGCCCACACCAGCTGCGCTGGGTTGCTGCGGGCGCGCATCACGCCCAGGCCCAGCAGCGCGGCCACCAGCACCTGGGCCACCGGCGCGCTACGGCGCAGCACGGGCGCGGCGGCCATACGCTGCACCGCCAGCGCAGATGCGCGGGCCTGCGCCCAGGCCATGCGCGGGTGGCGCCCCAGCGAGACCAGATACGCATCCACCTCGGCAAGCTCCAGCGCGGGGAAGTCGGCGCGCACGCCCCAGGCCTCGCGGTGGGCGCGCAGCACCGCGCGCGCCTCGCCCGCACGGGCGGTCAGCACATCCCAGCGGGCGCGGTCCTGGGCGTGGGCGGCGGCGAACAGCGGCAGCAGGGTGCGGCGGATGGCCAGCGCCACCCCGAACACGCCCGCCATGTAGCGCAGGCTCTCGGCGGCGAAGGCCGCCTGGGGGTGGGCGCTGGCGCAGGCGGCCACAGCCTGTGCGTGCTCGGCCACGCGGCGCTGGGCCCGCTCGGCGCGCGCCACCGCCTGCGCGCTATCGCCGGCCAGCGCGGCCAGCAGCGCCCAGACCAGCGGCGCGGCGGTGGGCCGCATCCACCACACCCACAGCAGCGCGGGCAGGTAGATGCCGCCCATCATCCGCGACTGCACGGCCTGCTGCGGCAGGTACCAGCCATCGCCAAAAAGCTCTGCCGACTCCTCGTAGGCGGTGGCGATGCATGGCCCCACATCCGCCCCGAAGCGCTCGACGCACCACGCCTGGATGAGGCCCCCCGTGTCGGCGCTGGGGTCGCGGGCCAGCGCCGCTGTCACCGCGCTGCTGATCTCGGTCCATAGGCTCCAGCCGCCCTCGCCCAGCGCTGCCGTGCCGCCGCCCCAGCCACCGGTCGCGTTCCATGCCCACACGCCCGCGAAGCTCGCGCTCGACGCGGCGCGGGCCAGCACGCCCTGGTGCAGCGCCGCAATGCTGTTGGGCACCATGCCGAACAGCTCGTACTCGCGGCGGTTCTGCAGCTCGATAATCTGCTGCGGGCCGGGCAGGCCCAGCGTGGGGTTGGGCGGCAGGGTGCGAAAGAAATCGGCGGGGCCGTGCTTGATCGAGACCAGCAGGCTGGGCGAGCGCATGTCGCCGAACACAGCGCGGTACTGCGCGGGCGACCACAGCAGGTTGCCCAGCTTGCCGATGCCGATTGTCCATGTGCGCACCACCAGCAGGCGCTGCGCCCGCTCGCACACCGGCAGCAGCCCGCCGATCAGCTCGCGCAGCGCGGCGGGTGTGCGGTAGAGCAGGTGCCCGGTGTAGCCCGCCGCGTCGTGCGCGCCCCCGGCCTCGCCCACGCGGATGACCAGGCCGCTCACCTGCGGGAAGCGGGCGAACAGCTCCTCGATCGCCCAGCGGTTCACCTGGGCGATGCGCGGGTTGGCGCGGTGCAGCCGCCCCACATACTGCCGCAGCGGCGGCGTCATCCACTGCATGTCGCTGGTGATGAACACCTCCATACCCATGGCGGCCAGCGCCGCGAACAGCCGCCCGAAGGCCTCGGCGTAGATGCTGGCGCGGGCGGCGTAGGGGCTGCCCGCCGCATAGGCCGCAGGCGTGCCCACGAAGCCCACCAGATGCGCCATGTTGTCCATCACCACGCCGGTGTAGCCCTGGCCGCGCAGCGCGCGCGCGTGGGCGATGGCGCGATCCACACCAGCATCCAGCTGGACGCGATCGACATACGGCGGCGCATCAAGGTCCATCTGGTAGAACGGCAGGCTCGACCAGTTGCGAAAGGGCTTGGCCGTGTCGTAGAATGGGCCGCTCAGGTCGGCCAGGCAGCGACTGCTCATCCGATTAGCTCCACGAAGACAATAAAAAAAGCAGGGCCAGCACCCCGCACGGCGCGATCTGGAATTTCAAGACCTCGCGCAGTATAGCATGGCCGCAGCACAAAAGAAGCGCCCAGCGAGACCAGAGAGATCACCCGCTATGGAGAGACGAGACCCCGACGAGGCCGCGCGGCACATGCGCCCCCTGCTGTGGGCCGTGCCGCTCAGCATTCTCATCCACAATATCGAGGAGTTCCCGCAGATCGTGCCCTACGCCCAGCGCCACGGCGTGCCCATCCGCATGCGGCCAATGGGCATCGCGGTCGCCCTGGCCACGCTGCTGCCGCTGCCGCTCACCATGGCCGCCGTCCGCCGCCCCAGCAACCGCCGCCTGCGGCAGGCCGCGATGGCCAGCGCCGCGCTCATGGCCTGCAACGCCGCCGCGCACCTGGCCCAGACCATCGCGCTGCGCGAGCGCTCGCCGGGCGCTGTCACCGGGCTGTGCGTCAACCTGCCGCTGGCCGTCGCCTTCTACCGGCGCGCCATCGCGTGCGGCTACCTCGCCCCGCGCGAGGCGCGGCGGGCGGCGCTGGTAGGCGTGGCCCTGATGGCCCCCGCCGCGCTCATCCTCCAGCTTGTGGGGCACGCCGCCGATTGGGCGCTGCGCACCATGGGGCGGACAGGCCAGCCCTAGCGCAGCAGCATGAGGCCCAGCACCACGAGCGCGCCGTGCACCACCCGCGAGAACCGCTCGACCGGGATGCGGCGCTGGAGCCGCTCGCCCACGGGCACGGCCAGCAGCAGCGCGGGCAGCGCCAGCAGCGCGGTGGCGAGCACCCACGGCGTCCACAGGCCACTGGCCACCTGCGCGCCCACGATCAGCACGCTGATGGGTAGAAAGAAGCTCTGCATGGTGGCGCGGAACTGCACCGGCGGCCAGCCGCGCAGCGCACTGTAGAGCACCAGCGGCGGCCCGCTGGTGTTGTAGGCGCTGCCCAGCACCCCGGCCAAGAACCCGAACCCGTAGCCCCACAGCGGGTGCAGGCCCACCGCGATCTGGGGCCGTAGCAGCGAGAACAGGCCGAAGCCGATCAGCACCAGGCCCAGCAGGCGCAGACCCACCACCCCGGGCACGGCGCGCACCAGCAGGATGCCAAACGGCAGGCCCAGCAGCGCCGCCGCCAGCAGCTTCCACGTGGCCCGCAGGTCGATCTGACGCCAGTGCGCGCCCACCATCAGCAGCGTGAGCGCCAACCCCATGAACCCGACAATAGGCGTGGCCGCCCCCAGCCCGACAGTCATGACCAGCAGCGGCATGGCCAGCAGCGACTCGCCAAAGCCCAGCGTGGTCTTCACCATGGCCGCCAGAAAAATGATGGCGATGGTGGCAAGCATAATCATCATCGGTTCGCCATGCTATCTTTTCAATATATGGGCATTAGACAGAAGAGATCCGCGCCTCTGCGGCTGCGTATACTTCCCGTAAGACCCAACCTACATGAGGAACTATGAACCCACATATGCGCATCGCCCGCCCGGTCACCTCGCTTGAGCGCACCGCCGCCCTCTACAGCAAGGGGCTGGGCCTGATCGAGATCGGGCGCTTCGGCGACCACGACGGCTTCGACGGCATCATGCTCGGCCAGCTGGGGTCGGACTACCACTTCGAGTTCACCTACTGCAACAGCCACCCGGTCGCGCCCGCCGCCACCGCCGAGGATCTGGTGGTGTTCTACGTGCCCGACCCCGCCGCCTGGGAGCAGCGGTGCGCCGCCATGCTGTCCGCTGGCTTCACCGTGGTCGAGTCGTTCAACCCCTACTGGGATGCGCGCGGCCGCACGTTCGCCGACACCGACGGCTACCGCGTCGTCATCCAGCGGGCGGCGTGGAGCAACGACCCCGGCCCGGCCTAGCTATAGGCTGTGCGGCATGCAGAGTCTATGCGTTCTGCCTGCTATTTTTCTCACATCTTCGCGTCTTCGTGGTATATATTCTCTTTTGTCCCTTGGGATCTTGGGGTCTTGGTGGTAAAGAATCTGTGGTCTGAGGAAAACGCATAGCCCCGGTGCGGCATGTGGGCGAACCCCAGATGCCGCACCCACATGCCCCAGATCAGCCCACCAGCCCATGCCCGCCAACCGGCACCGTCACCACGCGCTCGCCGAAGCCCGCGATCAGCGGGCGGGCCTGGGCGATGGCCTGCTGCACCTGCGGCAGCCCCAGCGACGCGGCGTGGTGCTCCTCGCTCTCCCAGGCCTCGGTGATCCAGATGGCGTTGGCATCGGCGGCATCGCGCGCGATGATGTAGCTCAGGCAGCCCGGCATGGCGGCGCTGCTCGCGGTCAGCAGCGCGATCAGCGCATCGCGCTGCCCCTCCTGCGCGATCATCTTCCCAATCAGTCCGTACATCGTCGTCTCCTCTCCGCTCATATGTTCGCCTCGCGCTATCATACCACAGCGCTAGGGGTTGGTCAGCGGGTGGCCAAAGCACCAAACAACACTTTCACCACAAGGACACGAAGACACGCAAGGAAAAGCTAAAATGAGGGAGGCCTTGACCATCCGGCGAAGGTACGCCAAGATGCCTGCTGGCCATAATCTCTACCGTAGCGGGAAAGCTAGGCCAAGCGCTGGCAGGACGATTTTTCTTGCCTTTTCTTCGTCTTATGTCGCTCTGCAAAGAACATACTCAGCCAACGGAAACGTTGCCCAAACACCCTACCGCCGATAGCGCTCCTCAAACGCCTGCTCGACGATCCGGGCTGGGTCGTGGCCCAGCCGCGTGAGCGCGGCCTCCAGCGTCTCGATATGCCACCACGGGCAGCTCGGGTCGTCGCACGGCACATCGGGGTCGGCCTGGTGCTCGAACTCTAGGTGGAAGCACAGCCAGTGCATGTGCTCGAACAGCTCATACTGGTCGGCCTTCGCCGTCACGGGCTGATGGCAGCGCACGCAGATCAGCGGCTCGGGTGTGGTCATTGTTGGTGTCCCTTCTCAGCTCACGTGATGGTGGAAATCTACTGCATCCCCGAGGGCGTGGGAAGCCTAGCACCCCTATAGCTGCCAGCGCTCCTTCATAGCCTGCTCGATGATCAGCTGCGGGTCGTGGCCCAGCCGCGTGAGCGCGGCACGCAGCGCCGCGAGCCGCCACCACGGGCAGATCGGCTCGTCGCACGGCACGTCGGGGTCGGCGTGGTGCTCGAACTCCAGGTGGTAGCACAGCCAGTGCATGCGCTCAAAATCCTCGTAGTCCTCGGGGTGGGCCGTCACCGGCTGCTGGCAGCGCGCGCAGATTAGCGGCTCGGATGTGGTCATCGTTGGGGTTCCTTCTCTTATTGCAAGAAGACCGCAATATGATACCATAGCGCGCAGGCCGCTATGGCGGGAAGACGCGCGACCATCTGAGTCTGAGTAGAGTAAAGGCAGCAATGGAGATAACCTACCGCATTCAAACCACCGACATTTTCGACTTCAAGATGTATTGCTATCGTCAGTTTCCAAATCTTCGAAAACAGCTCTTTGGCATCCGTATTGTCCTACCCATGATTCTACTTTCCATCCTAGCTCTCTATGTAGTAGAAAGTGGTATACCTGCTTTCCAGCTCCTCTGGATCAGTGTGCTAATCGTAACACTCTACATCATCACATTTCCATTGCTCTACCGTATCGCTCTTTGGATCAGCATAAGCATCACTCTATGGCCTTCCAAAAATGCTAAAGCTACCCTGCATTTCGAGGAGAGAGGGGTCAGCATTATTATGCCTGAGAGAACTACCACCTTTGACTGGGAAATCATCCGACGTATCGTGCAAACAAAAACCTGCTACTTTCTCTTCTATGCACCAACCAACGCTATTGTGATACCCAAACATGCATTTGCCAGCCCAGCTGAAATGGATCATGTGCTCGCATTCATCGACGAGTGCCGCATCAAAATCGCTGAGGCACCAGATGTCTGAAATCGAACCTGCAACAATAGGAAAATACATCGTCTATGACGATGTCATCACATCCTCCCGAACAGATACTCTCGCACACCACACGAGGACACACCCATGATCCAGCCCGACGCCCTGATCTTCGACCTCGACGGCACCCTGAGCGACCCGGCGGTGGGCATCGCCCGCTCGGTCAACTACGCGCTCGCCGCCCACGGCTTCCCGGCCTTCGACGAGGCCACGGTCTCGCGCTACATCGGGCCGCCGCTCGACCACATGTTCCGTGCGCTCACCGGCGAGCACGCGCCGGAGACCATCGCGTCGCTGGTGGCCAAGTACCGCGAGCGCTACGGCCAGGTCGGCTTCGCCGAGAACACGCTGTACCTCGGCATCCCCGAGGCGCTGGCCGCGCTGACGCGGCGCGGCGCGACGCTGGGCCTGTGCACATCCAAGCGCGTCGACTTCGCCGAGCAGATCCTGGCGCTGTTCGGGCTACGCGACTACTTCCAGTTCGTCAGCGGCGGCGTGATCGGCGTGCCGAAGGGCCAGCAGCTGCGCGCGCTGCTAGCCGAGGGCGTCGTCGGCCCAGCATCCACCATGATCGGCGACCGCGACGTCGACATCCTGGCCGCCAGGGCCAACGGCCTACGATCGGTGGGCGTGCTGTGGGGCCACGGCAGCCGCGAGGAGCTGGAGCAGGCGGGGGCGGATCTCATCCTGGGTTCGGTCGAGGAGCTTGTGGGGCTGATGGATGCCAAAGAAAAAGGTGCGTACCTATGATCCCAACGCCGACCGATAGGCCTATCTACGACGGCGAGATCGCCACCTACTGGCTCACGGACGATGGCATCCTAGTCTCCCGCTCCAAAAGCATCCGGCGGACGGTGGCAAACATCGCCGCCAATGTGGCGCTGGTCAAGCAGATCACGAATGGCACGCCCGCCCCGCTGCTGATCTACCTAAGCAGATCGCCGGTGCCCGACAGAGAGACGCGCCGATTTTCCACCGAGCAGCTCCCGCAGATCTACACCGCCATGGCGATGATCTCCGAGACCGCGCTCGCCAGCCTGATCATGAACATCCTGTTCCGCGTGCAGCCGTCGCCCATCCCGATAGCGCACTTCACCGACGAGGCCAAAGCTATCGCGTGGCTCAAGCAGTTTTGCTAGCGCACCTCTGCGCGTGCCGCCCTACCGCGCGCCTTCGGGCTGGTGGTCGAGGCGGATGACCGGGATCACTCGGCTGAGCTTCTGGGCATATTCTGCAAAAAGTGGAAATCGCGCCGCCTGAAGCGCAAAGATCGCATCCCGCTCCTCGCCGAGCACCTCGGTCGCGCGCACCGCGATGGTCTGGGTGCCCTTCTCGATCACGATCTCGGGGTGTGCGATCAGGTTGTAGTACCAGTCGGGGTGACGGTCCCGACCGTGGGCCGAGGCGAACACATACATCGCCCCGCCGTGCTCCAGCGTGCGCATCGGGACAATATGCAGCTTCCCGCTCTTCGCGCCGACCGTGTGCAGCAGCAGCATCGGGGGCGGGTTATCATATGCGGCCTGCACCTGCCCGCCGTTCGCGCGAAACTCAGCGATGACCTTGGCGTTCCAGTTCTGTGATTCCGACATGGTGTCCTCCCTCGCTCGTGCCAGTCGCGGCTTCAGGCAAAGCATAGTAGGTCGCTACGCCAGCCGCATCGGCTCGGCAGCCCATGTCGTGCTGAACTATTGTCCAGGTTGCCGATCGCACTGTCGATCAACGAGGATAAGATTCCCGCTGTTGATGCTGGTGTTCACGCACCTGTTCACGCCCGTGCCGTATAGTGAGCGCGTGAGAGGAAATTGCAGACGAAAGCGAGATAGATGATGGCAGCCCCCAAGATCGCAATTATCATCAGCAGCACGCGCGAGGCCCGCTTTGGCGAGAAGCCCGCCCAGTGGATCAAGGCCATCGCCGACCAGCGCAGCGATATCGAGACCGAGATCGTCGACCTGCGCGACTACCCCATGCCCTTCTTCGACGAGGTCGCCTCCAACGCCTGGGCGCCCTCCACCAACGAGGTCGCGCAGCGCTGGCAGCAGAAGATCGCCAGCTTCGACGGCTACATCTTTGTGGTGGCCGAGTACAACCACAGCATCACCGCCGCGCTCAAGAACGCGCTGGACTACGCCTACCCCGAGTGGGTGCGCAAGCCCGCAGGCTATGTGGGCTACGGCAGCGTCGGTGCGGCCCGCGCCATCGAGCAGCTGCGCCTGATCAACGTGGAGCTGCAGATGGTGCCCACGCGGGCGGCGGTCCACATCCAGGGCAGCGATTTCTTCGCGGTGTGGCGCGAGGGCAAGCCGATCGAGGAGCTGACCTACCTGAAGCAGAGCGCCGACGGCCTGCTGGACGACGTGTCGTGGTGGGCCAGCGCGCTGAAGACCGCGCGCGCCCAGGCCTAGCATCCTGCCATCGGAATACACATTGTTCCAAAAGACCGGCGATCTGCCAATGCAGATCGCCGGTCCGCGCATGTCGCAGGCCTGCGCTCAGACCGCGCCGGGCGAGCGAGCCCCAGCCGCAGCCCGCAGCGCCACCACCAGCGTCGCGGCCCCGCACAGCGCGATGGCCAGCGCCATCGGCAGCGGGCTGGCTCCGCTGGCCAGGCCCACCAGCGGGGCCGCCAGCGCGCCTACCGACAGCTGGAGCATGCCCAGCACCGCGCTGGCTAGCCCGGCGGTCTCCGGGTCGACATCGGCCAGCGCCAGCGCCAGCGCGTTGGGGGCCACCAGGCCAAGGCTGCCAGTGATCACGAAGAGCGCCGAGAGCACGCCGAGCAGGCCGATGCCGCTCAGCACGCTGACCAGCAGCCAGCACGCCCCGGCGAAGATGCCCAGTGCCCCCCACAGCAGCAGCCGCTGCGGCGGCACCCGCCCCGCCAGCCGACCGCTGGTCTGCGCCATGGCCGCGAGGCCGAGCGCGTTCACGCCCAGCGCCACGCTGAACTGCTGCGCCGAGAGGCCGTAGACGCTCTGCAGCACAAAGGGCGAGGCGGAGATAATGATGATGCCCGCCGCGAAGGCGAAGCTCGATACCAGCACGCAGGCCACAAACCGCCGATCCGCCGCCAGCATGCGCAGCGTGCGCCCGATCGCGCGGTACCCGCCGCGCTGCCGCCGCTCGGGCGGCATGGTCTCGCCCAGGGTGCAGGCCAGCGCCAGCAGCAGCAGGCCCGCCGCACCAATGGCCACAAACACGCCGCGCCACGAGACCACCCGCAGCAGCTGGCCGCCCAGCACCGGCGCGACGATCGGCGCGAGCGAGTTGACCGCCATCAGCATGCCGATGCAGCGCGCCAGGGCCGCGCCAGCGTAGAGGTCGCGGGCCATCGCCAGCGCCACCACCATGCCCGCCGCGCCCGCCAGCCCCTGCAGCAGCCGCATGGCCAGCAGCAGCTCGATCGAGGGCACCACGGCGCACAGCAGCGACACCACGGCGAAGATCGCGCCCCCGACGATCAGCGGCATGCGGCGGCCCCGCGCGTCGCTCAGCGGCCCCACCACCAGCTGCCCAAGCGCCAGCCCGACGATCCCCACGGTGAGCGTGGCCTGCGCCATCGCCATGCTCGACTGCAGATCCCGCGCCAGATCCGGCAGCGCGGGCACGTACATGTCGGTGGAGATTGGCCCCACCGCAGTGAGGCTGCCTAGCGCCAGCACATGCCACAGCCCCACCCGCCGACCGCGCGGCCCTTCCGTATGCTCTCGCTCGCCCGCATATGCTGGCACATCTGGTATCGACATCGCATCGCCCTCCTGCAAAATAGCTGTTGTGCGCAGTGTAGCGGGCGGCTATAATGATCACAAATCATCTTTCTCATCAGCTTATGAGGAGCACGCATATGAACTTCTCGCAGCTCCAGGGCCTGGCCGCGCTGGCCGACACCGGCAGCTTCACCGAGGCCGCCGAGCGCGTGCACCTCACACAGTCGGCGGTGAGCCATGGGCTGGCCGCGCTTGAAAGCGAGCTAGGCGTGACGCTAGTGGAACGTAGCCGCAAGGGGGTGGCCGCGCTCACCGCCGCAGGCGAGCGGATCATGCCGCACGTGCGGGCGATGCTGGCCCACGCCGAGGCGGTGGAGCAGGAGGCCAGGGCCGCGCAGGGCCGCGTGGCAGGCAGGCTGCGGCTGGCTAGCATCCAGGCCTTCATCCCGCCGCGCGTGCTGGGCAGCCTGCTGGCCACGTTCCAGCAGCGCTACCCCGAGATCGAGGTGGTGCTCTTCGAGGGCGCGCTGCAGGATGTGGGCGAGTGGATCCAGCAGAGCGTGGTCGACCTCGGGCTGGTGCTGCTGCCAGCGCGCGGCACCATCAGCACCCAGATCGCCACCGACGAGCTGATCGTGCTGGTGCCCGCCGACCACGCCCTGCGCAGCCGCGCCGCCGTCAGGCACGAGGAGCTGCTCGACGAGGGGTTCATCCTAGAGAAGACCAACTGTGCGCTGCACGTGCTGGCCCAGGCCGGGTTCTCGTTTGGCGGCCAGCGGCCCAACATCCGCTATCAGGCCAATGACAGCGCCACCATCTTCGCCATGGTGCGCGAGGGCCTGGGCATCACCATCGCGCCGCGCCACATGCTGCCCAGCAAGCTGGATGGGCTGGCCCTGCTGCGGCTCGACCCGCCCCAGCCGCTGCTGATCGGCCTGGCCGCCCGCGCCAAAACGCCGGTCTCGCCAGCGGCCAGCCGCTTCACCGAGGTGGCGGCAGACTGGGCCAGCCAGCAGAGCGCGGCGGACTGGTTCAGCGAGGCCTAGCGCCACCGCGCAGCTGCGCCGCCGCCGCGCCCAGCCGCCGCATGCCCTCGTCGATCTCCTCCAGCCCCTGCGTGGCGAAGTTCAGGCGCATGAACGGCTCGCCGTCGGCGGGGCTGGGGAAGAAGCGCGGCCCCGCTGCGAACTCCACCCCATGCTCGACTGCCAGCGGCAGCAGCGCGCTGGCAGTCACATCTTGCGGCAGCTGAACCCAGACAAATAGCCCGCCGTGCGGCACGCTCGCCCGAGCGCCCGGCAGCGCCCGGCCCACGGCCTGCAGCAGCGCGTCGCGCCTGCGCCGGTAGACCTGGCACGAGCGGCGGATGTGGGCGTGGTAGCTGCCCACCGTCACATAGCGGTCCAGCGCCCGCTGGATCAGCCCCGAGGTGGCCAGATCGCCCACGCGCTTAAGCCGGGCCAGCGCACCAAACACCGGCCCCTCGGCCACCAGAAAGCCCACCCGCAGCCCCGGCATCAGCAGCTTCGAGAAGGTGCCCGCGTAGATCACGCGCCCGCCGGGGTCCAGCGCCTTGAGCGCGGGCAGCGTGCGGCCCTCATAGCGCAGGTCGCCCACGAAGTCGTCCTCTAGGATCGGGATGTTGTAGCGGTCGGCCAGCGCGATCAGCTCGCGGCGGCGCGCCAGGCTCAGGCACGCCCCCGAGGGGTTCTGGAAGTTGGGGATGCTGTAGATCATCCGCGGGTGATGCTGCTGCAGCAGCGGCTCCAGCAGCTCGGTGCGCATGCCGTGCTCATCGATCGGGCAGCCCACCATGGCGATGCGGTGCGCGCGGAACAGGTCGAGCGCGCCATCATAGCTGGGCTGCTCCACCAGCACGGTGTCGCCGGGCCGCAGCAGCAGCTGCACCGCCAGCGCCAGCGCCTGCTGCGACCCCGTGGTGATCAGCACCTGCTCGGGCTGGGCCTGGATGCCCTGGCTGGAGAGCACCTGGGCCACGGTGGCGCGCAGCGGGGCGTAGCCCTGCGGGTCTTCCAGCACCAGCGCGGCGCTGCCATCCTCGCGCAGCACATCGCGCAGCACGCGGGCGAACGGCTCGGCGGGGAAGCGGCGCGGGTCGCCAAAGCCCATGAAGCGGATGGGGCTGGGGTGGGCGCGCGGCGCGGCGGCAGCGGCCGGAGGCAGCTCCGCAAATGCGGCCTGCCAGAGCGGCCATTCGGCGCGGGCGGGGTGGCGCGGCGCGGCGGCGGGGGCCAGCACATAGGTGCCACTGCCCATCCGCCGCTCGATCAGGCCGTCGGCCTCCAGCGCGGCGTAGGCGCTCTCCACCGTGATCCGGCTGACGCCCAGCCCCTGGGCCAGCAGCCGCGTGGCGGGCAGCTGTGTGCCCGCCGCGATGCTGCCCGCGCCGATGCCCTGCCGCAGGTAGCCCTCGATCTGCTGGTACAGCGGCTGCTCGCTGTCGTGGTCGATTGGTATGCGCATGGCGTGCTCCCTCCTTCGATATGGCAGTATAGCAGGGATATTTCACCATGCCAATCCCCTCTTTAGGCTAAATGGCCCTATCAAAACTCCTATGTATTGGCACTATCCATAGATCCAATCTGTCGCTACAATCAGGCCACTCAAGCAGATTTGCCTCTACCGCACAAGGAGCGAGATATGCGACAGCGAGCTTTTGGCAATACCGGCATCCAGGTGAGCGAGATCGGGCTGGGCGCGTGGCAGCTGGCCAACCCCGACTGGCGGCTGCACAGCGCCGACGATGCGCTGCGGGTGGTGGCGGCCTCGCTTGAGGCGGGCTGCACCTTCTTCGACACCGCGCCGGGCTACGGCGGCGGGCGCAGCGAGGAGCTGCTGGGGCGCGCGCTGCGCCCGGTGCGCGGCGATGTGGTGATCTGCACCAAGTTCAGCCACCACGGCGCGGATGGCTCCACCGACTTCGATGCCCAGCACATCCGCCCTGTGCTCGAAGGCAGCCTGCGCCGCCTCCAGACCGACTACGTGGACATCCTGCTGCTGCACAACCCGCCCGCGCCGCTGATGAACGGCGAGCGACACCCGCAGATCTACGAGGAGCTGGAGCGCCTGCGGGCCGAGGGCCGCATCCGCGAGTACGGCATCTCGCTGGACTGGAGCGCCGAGCTGGAGACCATGGCCCGCACCACCAAGGGCCGCGCCGCCGAGGTGCTGTTCAACGCCTTCAGCCAGGACACCAGGGCGGCCTTCCCCGAGGCCCAGGCGCGCGGCATCGGCCTGATCGTCAAGGTGCCGCTCGACTCGGGCTGGCTCTCGGGGCGCTACCGTGGCGCGCACCGCTTCGACGACGTGCGCGCCCGCTGGTCGCCCGAGGTGCTGGCGCGGCGCACGGCGTTGGTGGAGCGGCTGGCCGCCCTGGTGCCGCCGGGCACCCGGCTGGGGCACGCCGCGCTGCAGTACTGCCTGGCCCGCCCCGAGGTCGCGACCGTCATCCCCGGCGCGAAGACCGCCGAGCAGGCTCTAGACAACATCGCGGCGGCCAGCGGGCGGCTTCCCGCCGAGGTGGTGCAGGCCATCGACGCGCTGTGGGAGCAGGAGATCAGAGACAGCCCGCTGCCCTGGTAGGCAGGCCGACTCCCGACCGATGTGATGCAGGACATGGACGATCTGCCGAAGCAGAAAACAGTGCAAGACCGCCGCCCTGGCAGCGGCAAGCAAGAAAGAAGAAGACCATGATCAAACGAACACTGGGGCGCAGCGGCATCGAGGTGAGCGCGCTTGGGCTGGGCTGCTGGGCCATCGGTGGGCCGTTCACGCTGGATGGCAAGGCCGACGGCTGGGGCCAGATCGACGACGCCGAGTCGCTCAACGCCATCCACCAGGCCATCGAGCTGGGCGTCAGCTTCTTCGACACGGCGGATGCCTATGGCACCGGCCACAGCGAGCGCGTGCTGGGCCAGGCCCTGCGCGGCAGGCGCGAGCATGTGGTCGTCGCAACCAAGTTCGGCTTCGTCTACGACGAGCAGCGCAAAGAGGTGGGCGGCACCGACACCTCGCCCGCCTACATCCGCCGCGCCTGCGAGGCCTCGCTGCGCCGCCTGCAGACCGACTACATCGACCTCTACCAGCTGCACGTCGGCGATGTGCCGCCCGAGCAGTCTGGCCCGATCTGGCAGACCCTCGACCAGCTGCGCGAAGAGGGGAAGATCCGCGCCTACGGCCTGAGCACCTGGGATGCCGCGCAGGTGCGCGCCTTCGCCGCCCAGTCGAGCGGTGCGGCGGTGCAGCACCCGGCCAACCTGCTGCTGGATGCGTCCGAGGTCTTCGCGGCCTGCGCCGAGCATGGCCTAGCCAGCATCAACAACAGCCCGCTGGCCATGGGCCTGCTCAGCGGCAAGTTCAGCGCGGGCACGCGGCTGCCCAGCGATGATGTGCGCGGCAGCGGGCACAGCTGGGTGGCCTACTTCGCGGATGGCAGGCCCCGCCCCGAGCTGCTGGCGCGGCTGGCGGCGGTGCGCGAGATCCTCACAGCGGATGGGCGCACGCTCGTGCAGGGCGCGCTGGCCTGGCTCTGGGCGCGCAGCCCGCTGGCCATCCCCATCCCAGGCTTCAAGAACATGGCCCAGGCCGCCGAGAACGCCGCCGCGCTCCACGCAGCCCCGCTCACCGCCCAGCAGATGCGCGAGATCGACGACCTGCTAACAATCGAGCGCCACGTGTAGCGACACCAAACAGAACTATTCAGCCGCGCACTACCCCTGAAAACTTCTCCCAGATCATCTCGTGAGATGATTCCATCCCTCCGATGGATATCATCCCACGAGATTCTTCTTTAGGTAAGCTATCTATTGCATACTCGCTCGACCAGTAAACCCTATCATTTTATTAGCCGAACTTGTTTACCTAGATGTTACATAGCTGTGATATTCCTGTGAACTTCAGGCGGTACACTAGCATCACACACGCGACCTGAAAACGACTCAGAAACACGATGGTCAGTTTAATGTAGATACCTACTGGGATGGTCAGGAGAACTATCATCAGAAATACTGCGTTCTTTCACTAGCAGATCGGCCAGGAACATGCCCCTGGTAAAACGATTGAGGCTTGGCTCAGCGTATCGACACTACGAAGGAAAAAACGATGTTTAAACGATTACTCCTTACCGTCGCCGTTGCCGCACTCGCCCTCCTCTTTGGTTTCGGCAGCACCTCCTATATTCTCGCCTCCAACACCAGGATGCCGCACGATAAGCCTGTGTTGGCCAAAAAGTTCAGCGGGTGGGAATATCGCGCCTTCCAGGCGGTCTACGCCACCGGGCGAACCTCGCCGCGCATCACCGTCAGCGTGGAGAGCACGCTCCAGGGGCGACCTGAGCTAGAGCAGGCGCTCCACGAGCAGCGCGGCGAGGCCGAGCGGCTGTTCCAAGCCCATGAGCAGATCACTGCGGTCGTCATCCCCGACACCCCGCTCGCACCCGAGCAGCTCCGCGCCTTCGCCAGCAGGCACGCCGCCCAGATCACCGGCTATACGATGATCGCCCAGAGCACCCAGGGCGAGATCATCACCCTGTTTGGAGCGCCCAAGGGCGACGAGATCTTCCCCGAGAGCGCGCTAAAGAGCCTCACCCAAGGCATTGAGGCGAATCAGCATACGTCTCTTACCTTACGCGGCATTGTCGCCATCAATGCCAGCGTTGATGCGGCATCGTTCTCAAGCATTAGCCAAGATGTGCAGATTCTTGGCATCGACATCACCTCGGCCATCGCTTCCGACGATCTCGCCAAGGCGCAGCAGATCGACCCCGCCCAGATCGACATCATTCCTGCGCCGCTCTACTGGGCAAATGTCGCTCAGTAGCCATCTATGCTTGTGCCCACGCTGGGGGAGTTCATTCCCAGCGTGGGCATGTGAGGTTTGACTATGCATCGCTCGTGGATCTGGACTATTGGCATCGATGCCACCGTGACGCTTAGTTTTCTGGCCTTCTTGATCGCACAGACTTTGAGCACTGGCGACACCGACATCGAGAAGGTCATCATTCTGGGCATCGCTCCGGCGGCACTAGGGGTGAATGTCGCGCTGCTGGTGGGCCTGCTGGCCATCCTCCAGCAGCGCCGCCCACGCACGCTGCGCACGCTGCTGCTGGCAGCGGTGGCCTGGCTAGCCGCCTACCCGTCGTTCTTCCTCGGTGCGCAGCTGTCCACAGCGCTGCGCTTCAACCACGCCACCCAGGAGGCGGCGGAGCTGTGGGTGTTCTTCCTAGTGCCGTGGGTAGTCACGCTCATTATCGGCGCGGCGGGCGCGCGCTGGGCCATGGGCGAGCAGCGGCAGCAGGCCGCGGCCTAGCTCGGCCCTGCGGACGATGGCCCGCGCGCCCCAGCGCTGCTACAATAGAGAGAAGAATCAGCTCAGCACCCCAGCACCACACCAGAACACCGCCAAGGAGCGCCCCAATGATCAGCCGACTGTGGCACGGCTGGACCACGCCCGCCAATGCCGACGCCTACGAGTCCCTGCTTCGCGAGGAGATCTTCCCCGGCATCCACAGCCGCGCTATCCCTGGCTACCGTGGCATCCAGCTGCTGCGCCGTGAGCTGGGGGAGGAAACCGAGTTCATCACGATCATGTGGTTCGACTCGCTCGACGCGGTGCGCGCCTTCGCGGGCGAGCAGTACGATAGCGCAGTGGTGCCGCCCAAGGCTCGCGCGGTGCTGGCCCGCTTCGACGAGCGCTCGCAGCACTACCAGGTCGAGATCGACCTGCCCGTCCTCTAGCTGGCGGGCAATGCTTGGTGCGCTACCTCGTCGGCCCTGCGCATGCGCATCTTCGGGGATGGCAGCCCCGCCGATCAAGAAGGGCCATGGGCAGCGCTGAACTGCACGTCCCGCCCCTTGCACTTTGCATCTTCGTGCCCCCACGGCAACAATCGCTTGTGCTCCCTTGGTGTCTTGGTGTCTTGGTGGTAAAAGATCTTCCGACAAACACAGCGCCGCCGCCCAAGGAGAAACCCTCGGGCGGCGGCGCTATGTCCTGGGCCAGATTCTGCTAGGGTGCGAACGAGCCAACCGCATTGGCCCAGGGCTGCGAAGCGGCAACGATCGCATCGGCGGCGGCGCGCGGGCCGCCGTAGCGGGCCAGCCTGGCGCGCAGCGCGCGGGCCTGCGCCGCCTGCTCGGCGGAAAGCACGCTGCGCATAGCCTGCCCCACCCGCTCCACGGACAGCCCGGGCAGCTCGCAGGCCACGCCCACGCCCAGCTGCTCAACCCGCTGGCCGTTGACCACCTGTGCGCCCGAGCTGGGGATGACCATCATAGGCCGCCCTGCCGCCAGCGTCTCCTGCACCGTGCTGTTGCCGCCCGTGCAGATCACCGCATCCACCTGCTGCATCAGCGCGGCCTGCGGCACATGCGGGAAGATCGCCACGCGGTCGCTCTGCCAGCGCTGCAGCGCGGCGCTGCTGCCGCCCGCGCTCACCACCGCCTGCACTTCCAGCTGGGCCAGCGCCTGCATGATCTGGGCTGCGGCCTGCGGCGCATGCTGCGCCAGCGAGCCGAGCGCCGCATAGACCTTTGGCAGGCCCAGCTGCGGCAAGTTCAGCGCTGGGTGGGCGTAGTCGGCCTGCGCGGGGTCGGGGAAGCACGGCCCCACCATCTGCACCGGCCCGCGCATCTCGGCCATGCCCGGCTCGATCTCGGGCGCGGTGGTGTAGATATTCAGCGTGTCCGAGATCGGGTGCAGCAGCAGCCCGCCGCCCTCCATGCGCATGCCCACATTCCGCGAGGCCGAGCGCACCGTGCGGTCGAAGTGGTCGCTCATCTCCTGGAGCCGCTGGGCCTGCCGCCGCCACGCCGCGCTCTCGCGGGGCAGCCCCGCCAGCATATAGCTCAGCGGCGATTCGTCGGACTGCGGGAAGGGCAGGGCCGCGTGGTAGAGCGCCACGTAGGGCACATGCGCGATCTGCGAGCCGATCATGGCGGCGGGCATCAGGTAGTCGCCCACCACAATATCGACGCTCAGATGGACTGCGTGGATGGCGATGTTCATCGCGTGGCGCTCGATGCCAGCCGTGTAGAGCTGCATCAGCGTCGAAAGCTCGCCCATGCCGTACCGCCGCTGCAGCTGCAGCGCGTACCAGAGCATGCGCGGCGAAAAATCAAGCGGGGCCAGCTGGATGCCATCCTGCGCGAGCTGCTGGGCAAGGCCGATCGAGACCTGCACCGGCGCAGGCCAGAGCGACGCCCCTGGCAGGGGGCTGCTGACCGTCGCCAGAGCGACGCTGTGGCCATCGGCCACCAAGTGCCGTCCAATCGCGCGCAGCGCCTGGGTATGGCCCACGGTGGGGTGGGCGGCAAGAAGTACATTCGTCATCGAACCTATTTCTTTCCTCAATGCTGCGGCATATCGGGGGCGCATCGCATAATAAAATAATAACAGAGTATAGCACGTGCTTTCGGCCATGGCTATAGGCTTTTCTCGGGGCCGCGCGGCTCCTTGTGCGGGGCGCTCGCGCCTAGCGAAGCACGGGCCACGCTACGCTGTTTTCGGCACGCTATCGCCTTTTCCTCTGACCGTGTGCAGACAAGAACGCAGGCCCCACTATTTTTTGGGCAGGGCCTGCGTGCAAGGGTACGATAGAGCTACGTAGCGCGTGCTGCCAGAAACTGTCGCAGGGGAAGTGCGCAAAGCCATCCTATCCTGTTGCGCTGTTTGGCGGGGCAAAAGCCGGTGGGGCGGGGGTGTGGCGCAGGCGCGGCCACAGCCGTACACATGTGGGGCAATATGTCGCGGGGCGGAGCGGGGCTGCGACAGCTTCGGCGGGAAACGCGGGCCACTGGCGGGCGGGTGTTGAACCTAGGGCTTGCCGCCCTTGGTGCGCACCGGGCGCTTGCGGTCGGACAAGCGCTTCAGGCCTAGCGAGCGCACCTCGTCGGAGTCACGGCCATACTGGGCGATCACCTGGGCCTTCGAGCGCATCACATCTTCATGAAGATCAGAGATCGATATCTGCAGCTTGCTACGAGCTACCACCACCGCCTGCTGTGAACTACTGAGATCTTCTTGATTGGCCTCCACCTGCTGGTTTTTTGCAATCAGATCATCCACGGTGGGCGTACCCTGGGCTGGAGCATAGCCAGGCAGCTGTTTCAGCGCGATAATCACCGCACGATCTTCCTCAAGCTGTTCAGCGCTGATCTGTTTGCGTGATGTTTTTGCCATTTCACTCTCCTTGTTGTTGAATAAAATGTGTTATCATCAACATCCATCCACAAACATCTTAACCTACATGCGTGCAAAGAGTGTATACAGATGTATTGCATTTTGGCAAATAATATGACTCATAGTGCTAGGCTTTATACCTAAAATACTACGGCTAACAAATATCATGTGACAAGAAATATCCTTAGCAGAAAATACCTATGTACCGCTCTGAAGAGCCGTTGTATCAAGATAGTTTCTTGCTGACCCATGATATTTTTCCAATGATGCAATATTCGTATCATCTAGTGCGCTCCTCGATCCGCACCGCGCATTCCTCGATCCGCGCCGCGCATTCCTCGATCCGCACCACGCATTCTTCGATCCGCACCACGCACTCCTCGATCCGCGCCGCGCATTCCTCGATCCGCACCACGCATTCTTCGATCCGCACCGTGCACTCCTCGATTCGCGCCGTGCACTCCTCGATCCGCACCGTGCACTCCTCGATCCGCACTGCGCACTCCTCGATCCGCACTGTGCACTCCTCGATCCGCACCAGTGTTTTGTTTAAAAAGAAAATGTCCGCTCAAACAATACTGTCACAAAGAAAAAGAAAGTAAGCTTTTTTCTCCTCTATCCTATTTGCCAACAAAACCATACTTCCCTTCTCCCCTAAAAAATAAACATCACCCATTTATAGGTTGACACGCTCGCCAAAAACACCCTATGCTTAAAGTGACCGCTAGCTATGCACTTGTTCACGCGCTCGGCTTTTGAGCGCACCAGGAGAAATAGTATGAGCATCCAGGTTCTTATCCTCTGCACCGGCAACTCGGCGCGCTCGCAGATGGCCGAGGCATTGCTGCGCGAGATTGCAGGCGACCGCATGGATGTGTTTAGCGCGGGCAGCAAGCCCTCGGTGGTCAACCCCACGGCGATCATCGCGATGGCCGAGCGCGGCATCGACATCGGCGGCTACCGCTCGAAGCATCTGAGCGAGTTCTTGCAGCAGCCATTTGATTATGTCATCACCGTGTGCGACAACGCCGCCGAAGCCTGCCCGCTCTTCCCCGGCCCGGCGCGGCGCATCCACTGGAGCTTCCCCGACCCGGCGGCGGTGGAGGGCAGCGCCGAGGAAACATTGGCCGCCTTCCGCATCGTGCGCGATGCCATCGAGCAGCAGCTGCGCAGCTGGGCCGCCACCCTCTAGCTCGACAGCGGCGGCGCGGCGCACCCCCAGCCGCGCTGCCCACTCCTCCCTTGCCAACCCACACCGCAAAAGATAGCGCCCGGCCAACCGCCTATCGAGCCTAGCCCGATAGGCACTCAGCCAACGCGTGCGCTACAAAAGAAAGTTGAGAACAGCACCCAGCGGCGGCGCTTCAGCTGATCGCTTGCATAGAACAGAAATCACGACAGGTTCTGTCGTATTCCTCTGCTAGGATACGCTTATCCCAGAAGGACAAGAAGGCTGAGGGAGCGCACAATGGCGAATACGGCGACTCGGTTGATAACCCTGATCATGCTACTTCAGCGCCAGCCAAATCAAACCGCCGCACAGCTTGCCCAGGAACTTGCGGTGTCGGTGCGGACCGTGCAGCGCTACATCGCGATGCTGGAGGAGATCGGCATCCCCGTGTACGCCGAGCGCGGCCCCCATGGCGGCTACGCGCTCGTGCGTGGCTACAAGATGCCGCCGCTGATCTTCACGCCCGAGGAGGCGGTGGCGGTGTCGCTCGGAACCAGCCTGCTGGAGGAGATCTGGGGACGCCTGTACCAGGAGGGGGCGCGCGGTGCGCTGGCCAAGATCGAGAACGTGCTGCCCGACGACCAGCGCCACGAGGTCGCATGGGCGCGCCAGAACGTGCTCTCGATCGGCACCAACTGGCTCGACCCTAATCTCGCCGTGTCCTACCTGGGGCAGCTGCGCGATGCCATTCGTGAGCGGCAGCGTATCTGCATACACTACCGGACGCGCAGCCAGCCCGAAGCCGAGCAGCGCGATGTCGACCCCTACAAGCTGGTGTCGCGATGGGGCTGGCAGTACTGCATCGGCTACTGCCACGCGCGCCAGGAACCCCGTACCTTCCGGCTCGATCGCATTGTGGCGCTCAAACGCTTGGATCAGACCTTCCCTGAACCGACCCACTTTGACCTTGCGGCCTACTTGGCCAGCAATCCCTTCTTCCAGGCCACCGTCCGGGTGCGGCTACGCTTCGGGGCAGCGGCGGCAGCGGTAGTGCTCGACAACCGCGTGTACTGGGAAAGCATAGAGGAGCAGCCAGATGGTGCGCTGGTGGTCAGTTTCACCGCGCCCGATCTGGAAGCGGCAGCCGGGCAAGTGCTGCGGGTTGGACTTGGCAGCACCATTATCGAGCCCGAAGGATTGCGCGCGCTGGTCCACGCCCAGGCTAGCGCGCTTGCCAACCATTTTGGTACAGAGCAGGATCTCGAAGGCGAACAATAGCAGCGCAGCACAAGGAGAGATGATATGACCGTTCAACCGTTTATGATCAGCATTTCCGAGGCCGACCTGACCGATCTCCACGAGCGGCTGGCCCGCACCCGCTGGATTGAAGCTGCCGAGGAGGATGGCTGGACATACGGCATCGACCGCGCATACCTGCAGGAGCTAGCCCGCCACTGGCAGCAGGGCTACGACTGGCGACAGCACGAGGCCGGGCTTAACCGCCTGCCTCAGTTTCGAGCCGAGGTAGGGGGTGTGGGCATCCACTTCATCCATCAGCGCGGCAGCGGCCCCAACCCCACGCCACTGCTGCTGCTCCATGGCTTCCCCGACTCGTTCTACCGCTACCACAAGGTCATCGATCGGCTGGCCAACCCTGCAAACTATGGCGGCGACCCAAGCGCATCATTTGATGTGATCGTGCCATCCATCCCTGGCACCGGCTTCTCCGACCGCGTCACGATGGATGCCGAGGCGAACGCCGATCTGTTTGCCCAACTTATGACCGAGGTGCTGGGGTACGAGCGCTTTATCTCGGCGGGCGGCGACCATGGGGCGATTATCACCCAGGCGCTCGCGCGCAGACACCCCCAACTGCTGATCGGCATCCACCTGACCGATGTGGGCTACCCCGATCAGTCGACAGATTTCTCAACGCTCTCGCCCGCCGAGATCGAGATGGCCCAGTGGGTGCAGAAGTGGTTTATGGAAGAGGGGATCGGCGTAAACATGATCATGGCCACCAAGCCGCAGACCTTGGCCTTCGGGCTGAACGACTCGCCGATCGGTCTGGCCGCCTGGCTGGTCAGCTACGCCAGCGGAGGGGTGAAGGGCAAGGCCGAGTTTAAGACCCGCTTTCCCGCCGATGAGGTGCTGACCAATGTGATGATCTACTGGGTGACGCAGACCTTTCACACCGCAGCCCGGGCCTATTATGCCAACGCTCATATCGCTCACGGGGGATCGATCAAGGCGAGCGCCGCCGTGCCAGCTGCCGTGGCCCACTGCCCCTACGATCCGCCGCTGCCACGCGAGTGGGCCGCGCGCCAGGTCAATCTGGTGCACTTCACCGACTTTCCGCGCGGGGGGCATTTCATGGCATGGGAAGAGCCAGAGCTGTACGCCGCCGATCTTCACAACTTTGTGCGAACACTGCGCGCCTAAGCTGCTTTAACGCCCAGCCATAGCGGGGAGCAGCGATCGGTGCGTGCCGCGCACCAGCTCGGCTTTCTCTTGCCCAAACAGCATCCAGCAGGCCGCCGAGCGCAACCCACCGAGAGTCAGCCGGGTTGCACTCGGTGCGAACTTGAGCAGAGTTGCAGCTTGCGCCGATTGGGCCTCGCCTCGCAGTTTATGCGGTTTTTTGTGCGGTTTTATGGTTAAAAAAGTGTAGATCTTTTGCCCACTCCATGCTGTAATACCTCTGCACCCCACGCGCCAATGAAGGACCGACCGTGCCACCCCCGAACGGAGAAGAGCGGGGCTGGCATGACCAGCGCTGGGATGCGCATGAGCGAAGCAGAGAAGGAGTAACCCCCATGCCATTCATCACCGTAAAAGACGGAACCGAGATCTATTACAAAGACTGGGGCACCGGGCAGCCGGTGGTCTTCAGCCACGGCTGGCCGCTGACCGCCGACGCCTGGGAGTCGCAGATGATGTTCTTGGGCAGCCAGGGCTACCGTGTGATCGCCCACGACCGCCGTGGCCATGGCCGGTCGAGCCAGCCCTGGGATGGCAACGAGATGAACACCTACGCCGACGACCTGGCCGCGCTGATCGAGCACCTCGATCTGAAGGATGCCGTGCTGGTGGGGCACTCCACCGGCGGCGGCGAGGTGGCGCGCTACATCGGCAGGCACGGCACCGCGCGGGTGGCCAAGGCCGTGCTGGTGGGCGCGGTGCCGCCGATCATGCTGAAGACCGAGGCCTACCCCGGCGGGCTGCCCATGGAGGTGTTCGACGGCATCCGCGCGGGCGTCTCCGGCGACCGCTCGCAGTTCTTTAAAGACCTGACCACGGCCTTCTTCGGCGCGAACCGCCCGGGGTCGCAGGTGTCGCAGGGCATGCGCGACTCGTTCTGGCACCAGGGCATGCAGGGCGGGCTGAAGAGCCTGTACGACTGCATCACAGCCTTCTCGGAGACCGACTTCACCGAGGATCTGAAGCGGTTCGACATCCCCACCCTGTTCATCCACGGCGACGACGACCAGATCGTGCCGATCGACGCAGCCGCGCGCACCGCCGCCAAGCTGGTGAAGGGCGCGACTCTGAAGGAGTACCCCGGCGGCGGCCACGGGCTGGCCGACACCCACAAAGAGCAGCTCAACCAGGATCTGCTGGCATTCATCCAGTCCAGCAGCGAGCGCGCCGTCTAGCGATATGGGGAAGGAGTGCGCCCATGGCAACCAGAACTATCGTACTCATCCACGGCCTTTCGGTCAGCAAACACAGCTGGGATGGCTGGGCAGCCCACTATGCGGCCCAGGGCTACCGCGTGATCGCGCCGGTCTACCACCCAGGGCTCGATAAGCCTTTCGAGATCCTGCGGCAGAACGTCGATGACCCGATCCTGCAAGCGATCACGCTCCCCCAGGTGATCGCGCACCTGGTGGACACGATCTCGGCGCTGGATGAGCAGCCGATTATCATGGGCCACTCGTTCGGCGGGCTGCTCACCCAGCTCATGCTGCAGCGCGGGCTGGGCGTGGCGGGCATCGCCATCGACAGCGCGCCGCCCAAGGGCGTGCTGCCGACGCAGTGGTCGTTCCTGCGCTCGGCGTGGCCTGCGGTGAACCCGCTGATCCCGGCGAGCACACCGTGGATGATGACCTTCGAGCAGTTCCAGTACGCCTGGGTGCACCCGCTGCCGCTCGACCAGCAGCGCGCCGCCTACGAGTCGATCATCGTGCCCGAGTCGCGGGGCCTGTACCGCAGCGCCCTGACCGATGATGCCAAGGTGGAGTGGAACAAGGCGCGCGCGCCGCTGCTGCTGATCGGTGGAGAGCAGGATCACATCCTGCCCGCCGCGCTGAACCGCGCAAACTACCAGAAGTACGCCCACGCCGACGCGATCACCGAGTACAAAGAGTTCCCAGGCCGCACCCACTACACCGTCGTGGCGGGCGAGAGCTGGGAGGAGGTGGCCGACTACGCGCTCGACTGGGCGGTGGCGGCCCAGGCGCTAGGCGCGAAGCGTGCCATAGGCGGCGCGACCATGCCGATCTAGACGCACAGCGGGCGCGCGGCCACTGGCCACGCGCCCGCCGCAGCGCTAAGCACGATAGACAGAGGGAGGAGCGGCAACGCCCCTCCCTTTTCGCTGCGCGCCGCCTACCAGGCGTAGGCGTTCGGAGCCTCGCCGCCCGGGCCAGGCCAGATCTCGTCGAGGCGGGCCAGCGTCTCATCCGAGAGCGTGATCTCCAAAGCGCGCAGCGAGCCATCCAGCTGCTCCATGGTGCGCGGCCCGATGATCGGTGCCGTCACCACCGGGTTCTTCAGCAGCCAGGCCAGCGCCACATCGGCAGGCTTCTCGCCCAGATCCTTGCAGAGCTGCTCGTAGGACTCCAGCTGGGGGCGGTACTTCTCGATCTGCTTCTGCTGGCGCTCATCGGCGCGGCGGCCCTCCGTCACCTTCTGCAGCACGCCGCCCAGCAGGCCGCCGCCCAGCGGGCTCCAGGGGATGATGCCCAGCCCATAGTGGCGGCAGGCGGGGATGACCTCAAGCTCGATGGTGCGGGCGTTGAGGTTGTAGAGGCTCTGCTCGGAGACGAGGCCCATGAAGTGGCGGGGCGCGGCGCTGCCCTGGGCCGTGGCGATGTCCCAGCCCGCAAAGTTGCTGCTGCCGACATAGAGCACCTTGCCCTCGCGCACCAGCTGCTCCATGGCCTGCCAGACCTCCTCCCAGGGGGTCGAGCGGTCGATGTGGTGCATCTGGTACAGGTCGATATGGTCGGTCTGCAGGCGGCGCAGGCTATCCTCGCAGGCCTTGCGGATGTGGTAGGCCGAGAGCCGCAGGTCGTTGGGGCCGTCGCCCATCTTGCCATAGACCTTGGTGGCGATCACCACCTGATCGCGACGCCCGCCCTGGGCGAACCAGCGCCCGATGATCTGCTCGGTGATGCCCTCGCCCTGCTTCCAGCCGTAGACATTGGCCGTGTCGAAGAAGTTGATCCCCAGCTCCAGCGCCTTGTCCATGATCGCAAAGCTGTCGGCCTCGGTGGTGAGCGGGCCGAAGTTCATGGTGCCCAGGCACAGTCGGCTGACGCTCAGGCCGGTGCGGCCCAGATGGGTGTACTGCATGTCGATAGTCCTTTTCTGCTGGTGAGGCAGCCATATCTTCTTCAATATGGCCTGCCGCTGCCGCTTCCTGCGCCGTCGAGGGCGGCGGGCGCACAGCAGCATCACGAACTCATCGCGCGTATCATACACAACCTAGAGCGCTCAAAGTCAAGGGGGAATATGGCTTGCGCTTCTCTTGCGCAAGCTGCCCCAGAGGCGCAGCGGCAAGCAGATCCTGCACCAGCAAAACGGTACGGTTCTACGTTCTTCTGGTAGAGAGGTTCACCCGACACATCAGCAAAGAAGGGAGGCATCTATACTGCTCGCGCATCCTCATCCAGGATAATTGCGCCATACCCACACGCGGCACAGGCCACGAGAAAAACCTACGATACGAAATTGAGAAAGGGGCGACTATGCGATCAGTACGGAATAGCCTGATCGGCTGGCTCATCTTCGGGATCGTGATCGTTCTCATCACCACCATCGCACCAACCTTTTTCTTCCAACAATCGTTTCCCTTCGGCGGCTCGGCGGGCGGGCCATTCGGAGGCTTCGACGCGCTCGGGATCATCATCCCTATCGTCGTCGTCGCGATCATCATCCTCTCCGTCCTGCCGTTCCTACGCATGCTGTCGCCCGCCAAGATCAAGGATGGTATCCCGGCATCTGCCAAGATCCTTGAGGTGCGGGACACTGGCGCAAGCATCAACGACAACCCAATGGTACAGCTGCTGCTGGAGGTGCGCCCTGCAGGCGCTGCGCCCTACCAGGCGACGGCCAAGGCCCTCGTCTCGCGGCTCAAGGTGGGCTATCTGATGCCGGGCGGGACCGTGCAGGTCATCTACGACGCGCACAAGCCCGAGCGGGTGGAGATCACCGAGATCGACGCACCCACGCCAAATGTCGACAGCCCCACATCCGCAGGCGGTCCCGCCGCCGCGCTTGAGCAGCTGGCCGCGCTGCATGGCAAGGGCCTGATCACCGATGAGGAGTTCCAGCAGAAGCGCGCGGAGGTGCTGCGCACTATGTAGGCTGCGCTGCAGCGAATAGGAGCTGCCCAGAGCCATGGGCCAGCATCTATCGCCGCACAGACACCCCAAGCCAGACACGCGACCACAGCTGAGATAGCTATCGCGCAGGGCTGCTACAATAGCTTCGCCAGATCACAGCAGAAGGAGCGCACCGCCATGCAGCCCACCATCAAGCCGCCGCGCCTAGAGATCGGCGCGACCATCGGCATCGCTGCACCGACCTACGCCGAACAGCACCAAGGTGAATGAGCGCCGATAGCGCTGGCCAACTGCCTAGCGCGGCCCGACATCTATGCCCCACTCATGTGCAAAGCCAGCGCGGCCCACATCGGTCAAACGTAGCGCGCGGCTCGTCGCCACGCGGCTGAGCCAGCCCTGGGAAAGCAGCCAGTCGGCCAGGGCCGCCCCAAATGCACCGGCCACGTGGTAGCGGCGCTCGCTCCAATCCAGGCAGGCGCGGGCTGCCGCCCTTCGCCCGTGCACAAGCTGCTCGCCATCGATCCCGCGCTGGGCCAGCCAGCCAATGCCCTGCGGCGTCATGTGGTAGGGCTCGCCTGCCTGGGAAAGCAACCCGCGCTCGACCAAGCGATCGGTGAGCTGCACGCCCAGCGAGCCAGCCAGATGGTCGTAGCACGAGCGCGCAAACCGCAAAGCCCGTGCGCTTTCCGACTGGCGCAGCGATATAATCTTCGCGGGAGCCGCGATCGAGGCCAGGGTCTCCAAAGCCCGCGCCACATCGGCGCTGGCAAGCCGATAGTAGCGATGCCGCCCCGAGGCGACTACATCTATCAGCCCACCCTCGCGCAACCGCGAAAGATGAGAGCTGGCGGTCTGCGGCGTGACGCTGGCGCAGGCCGCCAGCTCGCTGGCCGTAAGCGCCCTGCCGCCAAGCAGCGCGGCAAGCATGGCGGCGCGGGCCGGATCGCCGATCAGCGCGGCGGCCTGGGCAAAGTTCGGATCTGCTGGCATACTTCCATGCTCCTCTAACCAATGGCGCTCTACAATAGGTCTATCGATGATAGCACGCCAGCCCTTCGATAGCGGTCGAAGGGTGGCCAAGGCAGAGGGGCGATCCTTTCATGGCAAAGCACAGAGCAACTATTCTATGGGAGCGCAATGGGGCAACGTTCAGCGACAACCGCTATAGCCGAGGCCATCGCTGGCTATTCGACGGCGGCAGCGAGGTTGCGGCCTCATCATCGCCCGCTGTCGTGCCACTGCCGCTCTCGGTGGCGGCGGCGGTCGACCCCGAAGAGGCATTTGTCGCCAGCCTGTCGAGCTGCCACATGCTATGGTTCCTATCGATCGCGTCCAAGCATGGCTACACGGTAGAAAGCTACCGCGACGAGGCCGAGGGGATGATGGGCTACGACGAGGGCGGCAGGCAGCTGATGGCGCAGGTGACACTCCGCCCCATGGCGCGCTTCGCCAGCCACGACCAGCCGAGCGCGGCGGATGTGGAGGAGATGCACCGCGACGCCCACGAGCAGTGCTTCATCGCGCGCTCGGTGAAGACCGATGTGCGCTGCGAGCCTATCTATGCAGAGCATGCGACCGACATAGCCATCAGGAGAGCACACCTATGAATGATCTAGCCATCCTGCTTGAGAACCAGCCCGGCGCTCTGGCGAAGATGGGCGAGGCCCTGGGCCGCGGGGGGTAAGCATCGAGGGCGGCGGCGCGTGGGTGGCCGATGGGCGCGGGGTGGCGCACTTCCTCTTCGCCGACGGCGCGGCGGCGCGGCGGGCGCTTGAAGATGCGGGCATCCACGTGCTTGAAGAGCGCGAGGTGCTGATCCAGAAGCTACGGCAGGATGTGCCCGGCCAGCTCGGCCTGCTGACCAGACAGATGGCCGAGGCCGGGGTAAACATCGAAGTGCTCTACAGCGACCACAGCCACCAGCTTATTCTCGTAGTCGACGACCACGCGCGCGGGCGGGCGGTCTCGGAGGCGTGGCAAAAATCGGTCTCGTCGCCAAACCGCTAGGGGGAGAGCGTTTCACCACGAAGACTCGAAGACCCGAAGAACAAAAGACCATTTACCACCAAGACGCCAAGGCTCCAAGATCTGCAAAAGACCATTTCACCACGAAGACGCGAGGGCACGAAGCAGGGAAGGACGTTTACCACCAAGACGCCAAGGCTCCAAGTTTCGCGAGAGACCGGTTTACCACCAAGACGCGAAGACACGAGGCGGGGAGAGCTGTTTAGCTCCAAGGCTCCAAGGCCCCGAGAAAGAGGAGAGCGCAGGCATATAGGCGCAGCAGCGGCGGGATACCGCACAAAGAAGCCGCCGCCCTATGCCCAGATCAGATCTGGGCGTGGGGCGGCGGCTCGCTGCCTGTTGTGGCCTGCCTATTCAGGAAGGCCAGAAGCATTTTTATGGCATTCAGCAGATACCAGACAAGATAAACGCCAGTGAGCACGACCCAGAAGACTGGCTTCACGACAAAGCTCACCAGATCGAGGTCAGGCGTAGCGTATTCCGGTAGGCCGCTGAGGCCGTAGGCAATGTTGATCTTGGCCCCTTTTTGCGTATTCTGCCAGATCGTATAGGGGGTGGGGACTTTCACCTGCTCGCGCTTCGGGCCGCCAATCGTCACACACTCCAGATAGTACGAGTGCTGAGAACTATCTTTGCTCACCACCTGCGCCTGCACCAAGCGCGCCCCTGGGATCTTCCCCATGACCTGGAGATTGGTACACAGATCGAGCGCGTTATACAAAAACGCACCGATCATCAGCAAAGTAAACAGCGTCGGATCGAACTCACTGCGGCGACGCATAGCGTCACTCCTTCATGTGGCCCACGGCAAGACTGCGCAAAGCCACCTACACCCACAGAACAACAGCAGAGCGACAAAAACAAAAACGAATCTTCCAATAGGCGAGCAGAAGCGTGCTATAGTAGACCGATCAGCAGCTGCGCCGCATCGAAAGCAACGTTATATACGCCCGAACTACGCCGATGTTTCGCAGAAACCAAGAATCTACCACCGCACCACAAAAAGGATCAGATCTCGCCATGCAGCCCACCATCAAGCCGCCGCGCCTAGAGATCGGCGCGACCATCGGCATCATCGCGCCGTCGAACGCGCTGCTGCCCGCCCGCGAGGAGCACTACCGCCGCAGCGTGGATGCGCTGCAGCGCCTGGGGTTCCGCACCAAGGAGAGCGCGCAGCTGCGCGAGCGGCACTGGTGGAGCGCGGGCGCTCCCGCTCAGATCGCCGCCGCCATCCACGAGCAGTTCGCCGACCCCGAGGTGCATGCCATCGCCACCACGGCGGGCGGGGCCACCGCCATGCTCGTGGCCGACCTGCTGGACTACGACCTGATCCGGCGCAACCCCAAGCCGTTCATCGGCATGAGCGACATCACCACCTACCAGTGGGCCATGTGGGCGCGCAGCAGGCTGGTGGGCTTCCACGGCAACTGCCTGACCGCCGGGTGGAGTGAGTGGTTCGCCGCACACCCCGCGCCGTACCAGCGCGCCATCGAGGCCAGCTACCTGCGGCTGCTCACCGAGCCAGCGCCGCTCGGCCCGCTGCCCGAGCTGATGCCCTGGGAGACGTGGCGCGAAGGCCGCACCCATGGCGTGCTGCTGGGCGGCCTGCTGCGGCGCTTCGCCGACCTAGCGGGGACGCGCTACTTCCCGCCGCTGGAGGTTTTCGACGGGGCCATCCTGTTCTGGGAGGAGGTCGACCGCTCGCTGCCGGACATCACGCTGAACCTAGCCAAGCTGCGCAGCCTGGGCGTGCTCGACCGCATCGGCGGCATGGTGGTGGGCAAGGTCGCGCTGCCGCCCGAGAGCGTCGCGCCGCACCACCCGAGCCTGCGCGAGGTGGTGGTGGAGCTGACGGGTGGCGCGGGGGGCTGCCCCATCCTGGCGGGCGTCGATTTTGGCCATGGCGTCTCGATGCTGCCCATGCCGATCGGTGTGGCGGCGCGGCTGGACAGCGGGACGCGCCTGCTGGAGGTGACCGAGCGGGCGACCGAGGGATAGGGAGTAGGGCAATCACAGCACAGTATAAATGTATAGATATAGAAGGCCCCTTACCACCAAGACTCCAGGACACCAAGGAAAAAAGGGTGTACTATCACAAGGCGCAAAACACGAAGGGGAAACCGATTGCCCCAAGATGCCAGAACGCGAAAAGAGAGCAGACAAAACCCATAGAGCCTGTTCTGCACATTTGGCATCTTTACAACGCCATGGCCACATGCTAGAATCATCGGCGCGGCGGCTATTGGCAGGCTTCCTTCTCAAAAATCGTAGGATTAGCGTGCCCGCTCTCCGCTGCACCACTAGCGCTCCTGCCCCTGGCAGGGGCGTTTGCCTTGCCCGCTGTCACCGCAACACATCGGCAGGGGCGCACGCTGTGGTGCTAGCTCTGATCGCATCTCCGAGAACGCATAGAGCCTAATATGCACATTTGGCATCTTTACAACGCCATGGCCACATGCTAGAATCATCGGCGCAGCGGCTATTGGCAGGCTTCCTTCTTCTCTTCCTGACTTAGCTTGCCGGCTCTCCGCTGTACCGCTGGCGCTCCTGCACCCCGCAGGGGCGTTCGTGTTCTACGAGGTGCCATGTGCAACAGGCGATCTACCTGCGCCACCGACGGCGCATCCTGCTGCCCGAGCCGCAGGGCAGCGCGGCCCCGGCGCACGCCGCCACCCTGCTGAAGAACATCGAGGCGCTGGGCTTCACCGACAGCGCGGCGCTGCTTGAGCGCATGCGGCAGGCCTCGACCGCGCAGCTTGGCCAGCTCTATACGGATGTGCTGCCCGCGCTGCGCGAGCTGGTGGGCGCACACGTGGCCTTCAAGCCGATGTACCCCGGCTTCCCCGAGCAGGTGATGAGCGCGTCGGACGCCCAGCTCTACATCAACGCGCTGATCCACTACCTGACGCACCAGACGCCGCCGCCCAAGCCCATGCTGCGCAGGCCGCTGATCGAGCGCAGCCACCTGAACATGATCGACCTGGGCAACGAGGATGACTTCCGCATGATCTGCACGCGGCTGCTGGGCGCGAAGAGCGCGATCTCGGCGGCGGACAAGCAGGATGTGCGCTGGTTCTTCCAGCGCTACGGCGACGGCGCGCTGGCGCTGGTGCCCGAGCAGGTGCCGCTGCGCGAGAACGCGGCGCTGCTGGGGGCGTGCATCCTGCGCCACACCACGCAGGCCGAGCGCGAGCTGCCCCGCCACATCAAGAGCGCCACCGATGTGCTGCGCCTGGCGGTGGCCCTGGCCGACGGCGACCTGAGCCTGGCCCAGCCCACGCGCTTCCCCAGCTACCGCAGGGCCGAGCGCCGCACGCTGCTGGCGCTGCTGGAGCGCGCGCCCCGGCGCATGGAGGACATGCTGCGCTACCCCGAGCCGTGGAAGCGGCTGGGCGAGCGGCTGCACCCCGGCGAGCTACAGAAGCAGTTCCCGCAGAGCTACGAGGCCTTCGCCGTCATCCGCAATGATCTGCCCGCGCCCACTTTTCGCGGGCAGGTGGAAAGAGCGATCGCCGACGGCGAGCTGGGCCAGGCGCTCGGCCTGCTGGCCACGCGCCCCGGCGAGCTGGCGCGGCGGCTCGACCACCTGCTGCGGATCGCGCCCGAGCCGGTGGCCGCGCTCGACCGCTTCGCCACCGTGGCGGCTCAGGTGTCCACGCCGGTGCTGCTGCAGCTGCTGGCCCACCTGATGCACCGCAGCGAGATGCGCCCGCTGCGCACCTTCTTCCCCAAGGGCGACGCGGCGAAGGCCTGGGCGCGCAGCAACACGCTGCCGCCGCTAGACGAGGGGCTGCGGGCCAGGGCCGAGCAGATCTGCCGCGCGGCGCTGATCGAGCGCTTCCGCGCGCTGCCGCCGCTGGGCCGCGTGTTCGTGGATGAGCGGCTGCGCGACTACACCGTGCCGTTCACGCAGCGCTCGGCCAGCAAGGCGCTGCGCACCATCCCGCGCGGGTCGCGGCTGCCGCTGCCGGATGGCGAGACCGTGCGCTTCTTTCTGTGGTGGAAGGAGGGGATGGTGAACGGCCAGCCGACCGGCCGGGTGGACATCGACCTCTCGGCGGTGCTCTACGACCACGGCTGGGGCTACCTGGAGCACATCTCGTATACCAACCTGCGCTCGCAGAAGTACCGCGCCGCGCACAGCGGCGACATCGTGACCGCGCCGAACGGCGCGTGCGAGTTCATCGATATCGACATCGCATCGGCGCTGCGCTACGGCGGGCGCTACGTGGTGATGTCGGTCAACGCCTTCACCGATCAGCCGTTCTGCAACCTGCCCGAGTGCTTCGGCGGCTGGATGATGCGCAGCGACCCCGGCTCGGGCGAGCCGTTCGAGCCGACCACCGTGCAGGACAAGCTGGACCTGAGCGCGGATACCCGGATCTGCATCCCCGTGATCATCGACCTGCACGAGCGCCGCGTGGTGTGGGCCGACCTGGCGCTGCGCCGCGACCCAAGCTGGAACAACAACATCGAGGGCAACGCCAAGGGCACCCTGATCATGGGCCAGGCCATGACCACGCTGGCCAAGCCCGATCTGCACACGCTGTTCTCGCTGCACGCCGAGGCGCGCGGCACGCCCGCCCTGCGCGAGCAGGCCGATGTGGTGTTCGCCCCCGACGGCACGGTGACGCCGTTCGACATCGGCCTGATCCTGGCCGAGTACCTATAGGCCAAGAAGATCGCGCAGCCCGCCCTTCAGGCTGCGGGCTGCGCGGCGGGCCGCTACTCGCCGAAGCGGCTGTTGGGCACGCCCAGCGAGAAATGGGCGTGGACCATGCGCCAGCCGCCCGCGCCGCGCTCGAACACCGCCGTGAGCCGGAACGATACCAGCCGCCCATCGGGCAGACGCCAGCTGGCGCGGTCGGTCAGCCAGCCCATGTCGCCGCTGCGAAATGCGCTGGGCTGGCTGGACTCGATCGGCATGCTGCCGCGTCGGCTCCAGGCCTCGCCCCAGGTACGGGCGATCTGCTCGCCGCCCTCCCACCACTCCTCGCCGTCGGTGCCGATCAGCAGCGCGTCGGGGGATGCCGAGACAAACTCGGGCAGAAAGGCTGCCTCGCCCTGGGCCGAGGCCGCATAGTAGCGCTGGATGAGCGCGCATAGCTCGGGTGCTGGTTCCATATTTCTCCTCGGTTTCGCCATTAATGACAGCACAGCATGTAGCGCAGATCGGGCCAGCGCGCAAGCGCAGCCCTTCTCCAAATGGGCGTGCTACCCTCCGCATAGCTTCCCTAACGGCAATCAACCAGCCATCATGGGCTATTCGTAGCGCAGCTGCGGCCAGCCGCCCGCTCCGAACATATGGGTAGGCCACCCATCGCCGTACGAGCAGATATAAAAAGAGCAGCTGGCAATAAATTATGCTATAGTTGAGAGAGCTAAATTATTCTTACTCTTCTGTGTCACTCGAAGAAAGCCCGATAATGATCCAGCCTCCATCTCACCCAGATGAGCAGAACCGCCTCGCGACGCTCCACAGCTACAATATCCTCGACACGCTCCCCGAGTCCACCTTCGACGACCTCACGCGGCTGGCCGCCTATATCTGCGGCACGCCGATCGCCATGATCTCGCTGATCGACGACAACCGCCAGTGGTTCAAATCGACCCAGGGCCTCGACCTCGCAGAGACCTCGCGCGACGAGGCGTTCTGCTCGTACACTATCCTGGGCGACACCCCCATGGTGGTGCCCGACGCCCAGCAGGACGCGCGCTTCGTCGACAACCCGCTGGTGACCGGCGACATCGGCGTGCGCTTCTACGCCGGAGCGCCGCTGGTAGCGCCCGACGGCCAGCAGCTCGGCGCATTGTGCGTGCTGGACAAGGACGCGCGGCAGCTCAGCCCCGAGCAGCTCGACGCGCTCACCGTGCTCAGCCACCAGGTGATGATGCAGATCGAGCTTCGCCAGAAGGCCGAGGAGCTTGAGCGCAACATCGCCGTGCTCCACTCCACGCTCGACGCCATGAGCGACGGCGTGATGGTGGTGGATAACGGCAAGCGCATCACCCACCTCAACAACGCGTTCATTAAGCTGTGGAAGATCCCTACCGAGATCGCCAACGCGGGCGATCGCTCCGGCCTGCTGCGCTGGGTGGTGGATCAGTTCGACGATGCCCAGGAGTTCGTGCGCGCCGCCAACGCCGTCTACGACGACCCCGAGGCCTCCACCGAGGAGATGCTCTACCCCAAAGATGGCCGCGTCATCCTGCGCTACAGCCACCCCCAGCGCTACGGCGACGAGATCCTGGGGCGCGTGGTGGGCTTCCGCGATATCACCGTGCGGGTGCGGGCCGAGGCCGCGCAGCTGCGCATGCGCGAGGAGATCATCGCGGCGCAGAACGCGGCGCTGGCCGAGCTGTCGACCCCGCTCATCCCGCTGAGCGACCAGGCCGTGATGATGCCGCTGATCGGCACGCTGGACTCGCGCCGCGCGCAGCAGGTGGTGGACACGCTGCTGGACGGCGTGGCGACCCACCACGCCGAGATCGCCATCCTCGACATCACCGGCGTGCAGGTGGTAGACACCCAGGTGGCCCAGGCGCTGGCCCGCGCGGCCCAGGCCGTGCAGCTGCTGGGCGCGCGCGTGGTCGTCACCGGCATCCGCCCCGAGGTGGCCCAGACACTGGTGAGCCTGCAGGTGGATTTCGGCACCACCATCACGCGCGGCACCCTGCAGGAGGGCATCCGCTACGTGCTGACCCGCACGGAGTAGCCCGCCCGCGCCAGCGCGCCAGCCGGGGCACCACCCTGGCTGGCGCGCTTTTGATTCTGGGGGATCCTTTTACCGCCAAGACTCCAAGACGCCAAGGGAGCAAAGAACCGATTCACCACGGAGACGCGAAGGGGCAAAAGAGAAAGGTGGGACGGGGGATCAAGAATAGCTTGCGATCTGCGGTGCATTGAGAGCAAAAACGCTAGGCAGAAACAAAGGCTGCATCGCTCTATCTTATGCTATTATAGGGTAGCATTATTTCGCCCAACGAAAGCCCCATACAGCAGCATCCTTCAAGCACAGCAAGGGAAACCGACCATGCGCACCGTCCAAATCATCGCGATCATCCTGCTTGGACTGTATCTCATCCCCACCACCCTGTCGCTGATCGCAGGCGGCATGGCGCTGGCCCAGAACGGCCCCAACGACTCCTACACGCTCGGCACGTTCATGGGCAGCCTGGTGGTGGAGCTGGTGCTGCTGGTGATCATCTCGCGCATCTTCAAGGCCCTGCGCCGCAGGTAGGAAGAGAAAGACTATGGCGCTTCCGCAAAAAGGCGCGCGCGGCATCGTGGTGGATGGGGTGGCGTACCGCTGGCGGGTGCGGGGCAGGCCCACCTACGATCAGGCGCTGGGCTGGAGCACGCTGAGCTTCGCCGCCGAGCTGGCCGCGCGCCCAGGGGCGACCCTGGTGGTGCGGACGCCATACGCCCACCCCAGCAACTGGGTTGGCATGCCTGCGACGCCGATCGCGCCCACACTGGTGGCCGCCGCGATCCGCAGCGCGCTGGCGCAGGGCTGGCAGCCCGAAGCCCCAGGGGCGGCGCGCGTGATTGATTATGTCGAATAATCCAAGGCGCTCGCCTGCGGGCACCGCCCCACAAAAGAAAGCACCAGCCTATGCTCTACATCTTCGCTGGCCTGCCAGGGGCCGGAAAATCAACGCTCGCCCGGCAGCTGGCCCAGCGGCTGAACGCCGCATACCTGCGCGTAGACACCATCGAGCAGGCGCTCCGCGACGCCGGGGTGGTGATCCATGGCCCCGAGGGCTACATGATCGCCTACCGGGTGGCAGGCGACAACCTCAGAATTGGGCTGCCTGTCGTGGCCGACACGGTCAACCCCCTGCAGATCACCCGCGACGCATGGCGCGCGGTCGCCGCCCAGGCCGATGCGCCATATGTCGAGATCGAGATCATCTGCTCTGATCTGGATGAGCACCGCAGGCGTGTCGAAACGCGCGCCGCAGATATCGAAGGCTTCCCGCTGCCCACCTGGGACGATGTCACCCAGCGCCAGTTTGAAGAATGGGATACCACGCACATCCAGATCGATACTGCCGGGCAGACGCCAGCCCAGAGCATCGCGGCGCTAGAGCACGCGCTCACGCTCCGATCATGAGGCATCCGCCATAGATCTTGCACGCCTCAGCCCAGATCGACACATCTACCGCAATGCCCAAGACTCCACTGCGATCCCAGGCCAGGGGGAGCAGACCGCACCCCGCGCCGCCGCCAAAGGCACCCGCCCACATATGGTATAGTAGGGGGCATACGTAGAGGAGCTAGGAAGCACCAGATCGAGCCAGCACAACCGTGTGCGTGGCTCTTTGTTGCGCTTCTCCCTGTAAGATGTCACAGGCGATGCTGGACCATGTCTGTACCAGCATCGCTCCACCAGCTAGAAGACCGGACCTATGCAAGCACACAATCAGCGGCTGACCACGAGAGTCACCATCGGCGGGGTGATCGCGCTTGGTATTATCGCGATCGCCTTCGCCTCGATCGCCTGGAACCTGATCAGCATCAACAGCTCGGTCAGCTACCTCTCCTCCCACGTGGTCCGGCAGGCTATGGACAGCAGCCTGTTCAACGCCGTGGTCTTTCGCACCATCGCCGAGTCCGAGTCGTTCGGGCGGGCCAGGAAGTCGGCGGACCGCCAGGAGACGCTGGATGCGCTGCGCAGCACCAAGGACATGCTGGCCGAGCTGGAGCAGCTGGCCAACGACCACCCCGGCGCGGCCAGCGCCCCCGACCACGCCGACCAGCTGGCGCTCCAGCGGCAGCGCCAGGAGATGTACGCCCAGCTGGAGCCGCTGGTGAAAAACGTGCTGGCCGCCGCCGAGATGAACGATAACGACCAGCTGCGCACACTCTTCGCCCAGATGGACACCTTCGAGCGCACCACCGAGGCGATCGAGGACCGGTCGAGCGAGCTGACCGGCGTCTCGGTGCGCTACGCCGAGGAGCTGTCGGCGCAGGCCACCCAGCGCACCATCGTGCTGGCCGTCGGCCTGTTCGCGCTGCTCTGCCTGATGGGCCTGACCATCACGGTGCTCATCCGCCGCGAGATCACCCAGCCCATCGGCCAGCTGGCTGCGGCGGCGGGCCAGGTGGGCGCGGGCAACCTCGACCCCTACATCGCCGAGGGCAAGGACAACGAGATCGGCCAGCTCCAGCAGGCCTTCCGCTCCATGCTGGCCAGCCTGCGCTCCAGCAGCGCCCAGCTGATCGAGCACCAGCACACCCTAGAGCACCGCGTGGCCGAGCGCACCGCCGAGCTGCGCCAGGCCCTGGCCGAGCGCGAGCAGCTGATCGGCACGGTGCGCGGCCTCAGCTCGCCGGTGGTGCCGATCTCCGACGGGGTGCTGGCCATGCCGCTGATCGGCGTGATCGACGACGCCCGCGCCGCCGACATCCTGGAGGTGCTGCTGGGCGTGGTGGAGCAGCGCCGCGCCCGCCACGTGCTGCTGGATGTCACCGGCGTGCCGCTGATCGACACCCAGGTGGCGGCCATGCTCATCCGCTCCGCCGACGCGGCCCGGCTGCTAGGCGCGCGCGTGGCCCTGGTGGGCCTGCGCCCCGAGCTAGCCCAGACAATCGTGGGCCTGGGCATCGACATCGCCCACATCCCCACCTACCCCGACCTGCAGACCGGCCTGCACGCGATCGAGCGCGCCAGGCAAAAAGCGGTCGCGCCCCGGAGCTTGGGGCGCAACCGCTAGGCGGGGGCACTGGGGCCGCCGGGTGCTAGACCGCGTCGGACTGCTGCGGCGGCAGATTCTCCAAGATCGTGCCCAGCCCGCGCTCGGTGGCCTTGTTGGGGTTCTCCACGTAGAACTTCAGCAGCGCCCGCACACACTCGTCCTGGTCGGTGAAGCCCTGCCAGGTCTCCTCCAGCGCCATGTTGCCGTTGATCTCCATCATCGTGCCGTCCTCCAGCGTGTAGATCGCGTGCCAGTAGATCGGCATAGAAGGGAAGATCTCGCGGATGATCGGCACCTCCTGGCGGAACAGCACCGCGTCGGCCTCGAAGGTGCGCAGGAAGACATGCACGGCGGGCGGCTGCTGGCGCACAAACACCGTCGAGAGGATGTTCCAGAGCGGGGCCTGCAGCACCCAGTCGCGGTGAAACTCGATCTGGTCGGCCACCTTGCCCAGCGGCGTCTCCTCCAGCGGGGTGAAGCCGCGCTGGTGGGCGTAGGGGCTGAGCGCCAGCCCACCCGACCACAGCGCCAGCGGGGCATCACCCACCGACAGGTAGTCGGCCATCAGGTTGGCGACCTGCTGAAAGCACTGGTTATCGTTGCGGATGATGTTGCGCTGGCTCTGCTCCAGCACCACGCCCTCGCCGTGCTCCAGCTGCTCCAGCTGGTGCTGGATGTGATCCTGCTCGCGGAAGCCCTGCAGCAGCAGCGACCATGACTGGTCGATCAGGCCGCCCGGGAAGCCCAGCGAGGCCATCAGCCCGGCGTACAGCCCGTACTCGGGGTGGGCGGTGGGGTCTTGGTCGTAGTGCTTGGGCGCAGCCTCGGCGGTGGGGAACTTGCGCTGGATGACCCCGCCCGCCTGGGGCGTGGCTGCGGCGGGGGCTTCGGCATTGGGCGCGGCCATCACCTGCTCGGCCACGCGGTCGGCCTCGCGCTCGTGGGGGCTGTCGGCTGCGCCCACGGCCAGCTTGGCCTGGATGGGCAGGCCGTGCAGCGGCAGCGCCCCAAAGCGATGGTTCAGCGACACGGGGGCCGTGGCGGGCGGCTGGCCCTGGGCGGACGGCTCGGCGGGCGCGGGCGTGGCGGGCGCGCGGCGGGTGCGCTGGTGTGGCATGGTTTCTCCCCTGCGGTGCGTCGATCGCCCCATGTTGTGTGATCGCGCCTTCATGAAGATGCGTGCGCTTTATGTGTGTTCTTGCCGATCACATCACTTTCAGCGCAGTATACCACAGCAGGGCAAGGTGGCATACTTTCGTATATGATATTGCTCCTACCTCAGAAAAGATATCATATCTCATCATTCATAGCATATACCGATTGTCGCAGCCGCTAAGCTGAGGGTGTGCTCAAATATTGGCGATGGCGCGGCGCAGCAGGGTAGGCCGCAGCCCGTGGCTACCGGGCTTGAGCAATAAATACCGCTCTGGTTATATCAACCAGAGCGGTATTCACTATAAGATCCGTGGCGAGCTTACCAAAGATTTGGGCGAGGAAGATTGCCCTGCGCCGCTTTCGCCTTCGCAATAAAGGTCTTATTAGCGCCCTCTGTTTTCATGAGTTCCCGTTTTAGCACATCGTCGGCGAGATTAAAGACCGCCCTCGGATCA
The DNA here is from genome assembly GCA_009268125.1 of Chloroflexia bacterium SDU3-3. Taxonomy (NCBI): domain Bacteria; kingdom Bacillati; phylum Chloroflexota; class Chloroflexia; species Chloroflexia bacterium SDU3-3. The sequence continues at coordinate 507,077 of WBOU01000001.1, forward strand.
GTTCGCATGCTGCCTGCTTTGTTCGACTGATCGCCAGCAGCTTTAAAGACCCGGAAAGGGCCATGATTCTGCGGGCCAATCTCCCCCACAGGGAATTTATCACCCACTGGCTTGCCCGATGGGTCCTGCGTGGCCACATCAAGCGCTTGCCCCGTAGCATTATGCGATTGACCATGGTAACCCGTTATCTTGTCGAACAACTTATCGTTATGGTTTTCATTCGCAACGCTCTGGATCTTCGCATTAAAGGCCTTGGCATAGAGCAAGCGCAGCTCCTCAGATTCCTGCATGGTGCCAATGCTCTGGTTCTCGGGTAGCCCTCCTGCGGTATTCCCACCGCGAGAATAGCTGATAAAGTTCTTATTAAAGCTCTCCGCATAGGCCTGCAGGTGCGGGCTTGGTCCCACCTTCATGTCCAAGACGATACCCTGCTGCGTGCCGCCGAGATACGACTTTGTAAGGTCGACCATGTTGTATATATGTTCTCTCTTAGGGCTCTCGGTTTGTCGTGCCGCATGAAGCCACCTGTTTAGGATCGACCGCGCATCTTTCAACTCCGCCTGCGGCGTCCCCACCTCGGCGCTGTTGTCATTCCCAAGGGTAGTGCTCAAATCGATGATGTTTGCATCGCCCGCCTCCAGCCCCAAGCTCTCTACGGTGTGAGGGGCTTTGGCACCGAAGGGCTGGATGTAGATATTGACGGTGTGGCCGAGCGCGCGCCAGGAGTAGATGTTGAACTTCTCCAGGGCCCCCAGCTTATTATTGCCAAACCACACATAGTTGATGATCAACCCGCCGCCACCCTGTGCCTCTGGGGCGGATTGCTCAGCTTCGGCTGGCCCCTTATCCCCGCTCACCGCCTGCTTGGGTTTCTCCTGGGCGCGCTTAGCAACCTCCTGCTGGACCTCCTGCTGGGCCTCCTCGCTGGCCTTGGCGATGGCGGCCAGCGGTGGGGCGGACTGTTTTTCCTCCTCGGGCTGCTTCTCCGCAGGCTGCTTCTCCTCAACAGGCTGGGCCTGCTGCGCCTCAACCTCCGCGCTCGGCGCGGCCTCGGCGCTGCCGCTGAACGCGGGCAGGCCATACTGGTTTTGGAAGGCGCGCAGCACGTCGTCGATGCTTGTGAAGTCCTGGTCAGAGCTTTGCACGGCCGCAAAAAGCGCGCGCCGATCTTTAAACGGGATCGATATGCCTTTAGCGACGAGCTGAACGCGTAAGCCCTCTTCATTTATCTGCGCCAGCGCGCCGCCGAGCTTGCGCTGCACCACGGGCTTGCGGGCCACCCCGCCGGTCTGCTGCACCACGTGGGTCAGCTCGTGGGCCAGCAGGCGCTGCCCCGCGCCCGAGCCGATGTCGGTGTGGCCCTCGCCCATGTAGATGTCCGAGCCGTGGGTGAAGGCCTGGGCGCTCACCTGGCGGTTGAGCTGGGCGGACTCGCCGCCGGTGTGGATGCGCACCCCCGAGAAGTCGGCGCCAAAGCGCGGCTCCATGAAGGCCCGCGTGGCCTCGGGCAGCGGGCTGCCGCCGCCCGCAGCGCCCAGCTGCTGCTCGAAGCCCGCGCCCGCCTCGAAGCTGCCCGCCGCGCCCTCGCGGCTGGTGCGCAGCCCGCCCGCGTCCAGCGGCGAGATCGCGGCGGTCGCCTGCTCCTCGATCTCGCGGTCGGGCGCGGCCATCACTTGGTCGGCCACGCGGTCGGCCTCGCGCTCGTAGGGGTCATCGGCTGCGCCCACGGTGAGCTTGGCCTGGATAGGCAGGCCATGCAGCGGCACCGCCCCAAAGCTATGGTCGAGCGATATAGGGGCCGCACTGGGCTGCTGGGCCTCGGCGGTCGGCTGTGCGGATGTGGGCTGCTGGCGCGGGCGGCGGAGACGCTGATGTGACATGGGTTTTCTCCTAAGCTCGGTACCGAGTCTCGTAGCGGCTGCTCACAGCAACGATTCTGCGGCTGCCATAGCGCAGAATGGCATTGTTTATGCTGGTGCACCTGCTTTTCATCAGCAGGCGCGTGCTTTCACACGGTTATTTATCTGCTAGAATATCTATATCTAACTTGCGAAAGTATACCACATCTTGCTTCCATGCAGATATTTCATATACGCTCTATCACTGTAAATTAATCGTGCACGCTCTTAAGAATAGTATCTATATGTGCGGATATTGAGATAGCATGGTCATCAGAGCAAAAAGATACGCCGGTAGAAATATTTGCGCCTCATCTTGACACATCATATTGGCCTATCGCGCAAAAGCGCATATCGTAGTGCTTTTGCACACTTCGCCTGCGATTCACAGCCATGCGCACTTCTGGCGCGTGGAGCTTCGAGAGCGGCACTGCAGGATTGATGCCAAACCGCACATGCCCGGCACTGCGGCACCACGGGCGCAACACGATGCCGCTGATCGTGGGTGGGCACGAGGCCCGCCCACGATCAGCGGCATCGACAGGTGGTTTGCGGCGTGGCGCGGCTGGCGCTAGTTGGCCCGCAGGATGCGCAGGCCGCCGTCGCCGTCGGCCACCACGATCCGGTCGCCGCTGACGCGGATGATGTTGGCAGTGCCCGGCGTGTCGTAGCTGCCCAGCAGCTGCGGCGCGGTAGGGTTGCCCACATTGATCACGCTGATGCCCGCCTCGCCCTGGGCCAGATAGAGCAGCGTGCCCCCGACGGTCGTCATGTCGTGTGCGGGGAGCACGCCCGCCAGCTTGCCGAGCTTGACGGGGGCGAAGGGGTTGCTCACATACCAGATCGAGAGACCGCCATCGCCGACCACATACAGCCGATACCCGTTCAGCGCGAGCATGCTATTCGAAACTGGGATGGTGCCGACCAGCTGGGGCTGGTCGCTATCGGTCACATCAAAAATGCTGACCTTGCTACTATCGCTCACATAGGCATAGGAGCCCGAGGCCACCACCGAGTTTCCGCTCCACGCTCCTGCTGTTCCTACCGCCACATACGCCCTATCGCTGATCCCAAAGGTGCTGAGCAGCGGATAGGGGATCGAGCGCGCTGGCAGGCTGGTGGCGTAGAGGTGCGCGCCATCGACCCAGATGTGGCTCAGGTGAAATGCGGGCAGGGCGCTGATCTGGCCGACCGCGTCGGGCTGGCTGATGTCCCACAGGCCCAGCGTGGTGCTGATGCAGCATGATGAGTAGACGGCCTCGCTCTTGGTGTAGAGCCGCGAATCGCGGGCGCGGATCTCGCTGATGCTAGCGATCAGCTGCGGGTCGCCAGAGACCGCGCCAACATTCACGGGGGCGGCGGGGTCGCTGATGTCGGCAATGCGCAGCGCTCCGTCGCCATTGTAGTAGACGCGGTCGCCCACCACATCCAGCGCGGTGACGCGGCCAGTGATCACGCCCGTCTCCTGGATGCGCCGGGTCTCCAGGACCATGGGTAAGTAAATGAAGGTTGTGGGGTGGTAGCCTCCATTATACGGAGTGATGGTCATCGTATAGGGCCTCGCGCTGTTGCCCCCCACCGGAGTGGTGGTAGGCGAGGGCACATACAGGCAAGCGATCTTGCCGCAGTCCGCATCCTGCGGGGCAGGCGCGGCGCGCAGCGTGCCGGGGCCAAACAGCCAGATCGCAGACAGGATGAGCAGCGTAGCGCCCAGCGAGGCCAGGGCGGTCAGGAGGGTATTTCGCAGAGACATGAGCAGCCTCCTTAGGTATGATCGATTTAGCCGGATCGTACCCAAGAAGACGCTGCGAAGCCATACCGCCAGGCTGACGGTTGGCTGCAAATACCGTCAGGATGAGCAGTGCCAAGGCGGCGTTGTGCATCGCCGCCCTGCCGCGATGCACAACACGTGCGGCCCGACGCGCTAGGCCCGGATGCCCAGGGCCTCTAGCAGCTGGCGGTCATCGCGCAGCGCCACCTTGGCCACCGAGACGAAGTCCTCCAGCCAGTCCTCCAGCGCATCCAGCGCCGCATCGCGATCCTCGGTGGCCCGCTCGGCGTCGCTGCGCTCGCTGTCCAGCACAGAAAAGAGACGCTCGGCGCATGGGCGCTGGCGGCAGGGCGGGACGTAGGCGATCATTTCGATTGAGATCGTGGCCCTTTTGGGGAGGAGGGGCAGCATTATTATTCGGGGGTATCGTAGCACACCGCTAGGCACAACGCAAGTTTTCTTCGCTTCCCAAAGGGTTAAATGGAACGCGTGCGAAAACTTCCTAGCCACAAAAAGTTCAGCCCACAAAGCGCGGCTGTGGCTCGGGGTGTTTTCCACCCAGCCACAGCCGCTGCTGGCACGCTACCCCTACTCGGCCCGCAGGATGCGCAGGCCGCCATCGCCGTCGGCCACCACGATCCGGTCGCCGCTCACGCGGATGATGTTGGCAGTGCCCGGCGTGTCGTAGCGGGCCAGCAGCTGCGGCGCGGCGGGGTCGGCCACGTCGATCAGGCTAATGCCCGCCGCGCTCTGGGCGAGGTAGAGGCGGCGCGCCTGGGCAAAAACGTCGGCGGCGCGCGGGATGCCTGCCAGCTCGCCCAGCTTGGCAGGGGCCGCAGGGCTGCTCACATCCCAGATCGAGAGACCGCTGTCGTTCACCACATACAGCCGCTTGGCATCAAGCGCCACGATGCTCTCGGTGACTGGGATGGTGGCCACCAGCTGCGGGTGCGCGCTATCGCTGATATCGAAGATGTCCACGCCGTCGGCAGCGCCGACATAGGCATAGCCAGCGGAGGCCGCCACCGAATACCCGCCGCCAGACTTCGCCTCGCCTGACTTCAGATACCCGCTGTCGCTGATCACATAGGTTGCAAGCTCGGGGCTTTGCGGGCCAGCCCAGAACAAGCTGATAGCGTAAAGATGCGAGCCATCGACCGCGATACGGTTGACCTGGTACGTGGGCAGAGCGCCGATCTGGCTGGCCACATCGGGCTGGCCGATGTCCCATAGCCCCAATGTGGTGCTGATGCAGCAGGCCGAGAGCCGAAATTCGCTCTTGGTGTAGAGCCGCGCGCCGACGGCGTGGATCTCGGTGATCGCCTGCCTGTCGCCGATGAGGGTGCCGACCTCGGCGGGTGCGGCGGGGTCGCTGATGTCGGCAATACGTAGCGTGCCATCGCCGTCGTAGTACACGCGGTCGCCCAGCACATCCAGCGCGGTGACGCCGGTGCGGATCGCACCAAGCTGCTGGATGCGCACAGGGCGCGAGATCATGGGGATGTAGACGCAGGATGCGGCGGCGCACCCCGCTTCCTGGGGGGCGGGCGCGGCGCGCAGCGCGCTGGGACCAAACAGCCACATGGCGACCAGGGCCAGCAGCGTAGCGCCCAGCGCGGCGCAGGCGCTCAGGAAGGTATGTCGCAAAGGCATGACAAAAGCTCCTTGGGTATGATCACGATTGGCATGATCGTACCCAAGAAGCCGCTGCGAAGCCATATGCCCGCCTGACGTTTGGCTGCAGATAACGTCAGGCGGGCATATGGCAGACGCACCGATCAGCGGTAGGCGGGCAGCCAGTCGCCGTGGGCGGCGATCAGGTCATCCACCAGCGACCAGATCTGGTCGAGGCTCAGCTCGGCGGCGGTGTGGGGATCGAGCATGGCGGCGTGGTAGATGTGCTCGCGCTGGCCAGTGAGCGCGGCCTCCACCGTGAGGCCCTGGACGTTGACGTTGGTCTGCATCATGGCGGCCAGGTGGGGCGGCAGCGCGCCCACGTGGGTGGGCTGGAGGCCGTTCTTGTCAACCAGGATGGGCACCTCGACGCAGCAGCCCTGGGGCAGGTTGTCGATCAGGCCCGCGTTGGGCACGTTGCCGTAGACCACGCGGGGCTGGCCGGTCTCCATCGAGTGGATGATCAGCGAGCCGTACTCGCCGGAGTGGCGCTTGTGGCCCTCGGCCTGCTCGGCGGCCCACTCGGCGCGCAGCTGCTCGGCGCGCTGGGGGTCGTGGGCCTGCAGGTGGGCCAGCCACTGCTCGCGGCGGGCCTGCTCGTAGCGGGCCATGGCGGCGGGGTCGGGGTCTTCTAGGGCGACGCGCATGCCCTCCCAGTCGGCCAGCTGGTTCTCGCAGCGGCGGGGGTACTCATCCAGCGGGATGTTGAAGCGGTCGATCAGGTCCGGGCGGTCGCGCTTGATGAACCAGGGCACGTACTCGCTGAAGTGCTCGCTGGACTCGGTGACGAAGTAGCCGAGGCGCTGGAGCATCTCGTAGCGCACGCGGTTCCAGTCGGGGGCGCGGCCCTCCTGGGCCACCTGGCGGATGAGCGGGTAGAGATCCTGGCCCTGGCGCTCGAAGCGCAGGTAGAAGGCCATGTGGTTGATGCCCGCGCAGGTGTAGTTGATCTCGTCCACCGGCACGCCGATGTCGCGCGACAGCTCCTCGGCGGTGTTCTGCACGCTGTGGCAGAGGCCCACGGTGCGGATCTTGGTGGCGCGACCGATGGCCCAGCAGTTCATGGCCATGGGGTTCACGTACTGCAGGAAGGTCACATCGGGGCAGACCTCCTCCATGTCGCGGCACATGTCGAGCAGCACGGGGATGGTGCGCAGGCCGCGCATGATCCCGCCGATGCCCAGGGTGTCGGCGATGGTCTGGCGCAGGCCGTACTTCTTGGGGATCTCGAAGTCGACCACGGTGCTGGGGCGGTAGCCGCCGACCTGGATCATGCAGATGGCGTAGTCGGCCCCGTCCAGGGCGCGCCGCCTATCTTGGGTAGCCTGGATGGTGGCGCGGCCACCGGCGGCACGGGCCATGTTGCCCGCCACCACCTCGGATGTGCGCAGGCGGGCGGCGTCGATGTCGTACAGGCTGATGGTCGAGTCGGCCAGCTCGGGGAAGCTAAAAATGTCGCCGAGCAGGTTGCGGGCGAACACGGTGCTGCCCGCGCCAAGAAAGGCTATCTTTGCCATAGTCGTTACCTCTGTTTTTTGAACCACGAAGACACGAAGACGCGAAGGGGTTTTACCACTAAGGTTTTTGAACCACGAAGGCGCGAAGACGCGAAGGGTTTTTATCGCCAAGACTCCAAGATTCTGCTTTCTTGGTGTTTTCGTGTCTTTTTTGAACCACCAAGATGGTTTTTTATTACAAAGACTCCAAGATTTTCTCCCTTGGTGTCTTGGTGCCTTGGTGGTGAATCTTGTCGGTTCTCCCTTCGTGCCTTCGTGTCTTCGTGGTAAATCGGTCTCCTATACGCCTCTAGCGGAGAGCAGGGAACTGCGGGAGCCAGCGGGCCTGGGCCTTGAGCAGCTCGTCGGTCATGGCGTGGATCTGGGGCAGGGTGGCCACGGCGGCGGTGAGCGGGTCGAGCAGCACGGCGTGGTGCACGGCCTCGATCTGGCCGGTGAGCGCGGCGTGGACGATCAGCTCCTGCACGTTGATGTTGGTGCGGTTGAGCGCGGCCAGCTGCGGCGGGTAGTCATCCACGCGGGTGGGCTGGATGCCGTTGCGGTCGACCAGGCAGGGCACCTCGACGCAGCAGCCCGCAGGCAGATTGGGGACGAGGTCGCGGTTAGGCACGTTGCCGTTGATGCGGATGGGCCGGTCGGTCTCCACCGCCTCGATGATCCACGAGCCGTACTCGTGGGTGCGCTCCTCGGGCGGGGCCTTCGCGCCCGAGATCAGGTCGTCGAACTCGTGCTGGGCCTCATCTAGGCGCTCGATGCAGTGGCGCAGGTAGCCGCCGGTGCGCCCGTTGTCGAACCAGAAGTCGCCCTTGCTGGTGAAGCGCGGCACCAGCTCGCCGTTCACCATGGCGGCGCTCTTGCGGAAGTAGGGCACGTACTCGCTGGCGTGGCCGCTGGACTCGGTGACGAAGTAGCCGAAGTGCTTCATCATGTCGATGCGCACCGGCTCCTCGCCGTAGATCGTAGAGTCCTGGATGGCCTCCCAGAGCTGCGGGTAGAGATCCTGGGTGCCGCGCCGGAAGCTGAGGAAGAAGGCCTGGTGGTTGATGCCCGCGCAGCGAAAGTTGACCTCGCCGTAGGGCGCGCCCGCCCAGCGGGCCAGCATCTCGCTGGTGCCCTGCACGCTGTGGCAGAGCCCCACGTGCGGGCGGCCGGTGGCGCGGTCGTAGGCCCAACAGTTGGCGGCCATGGGGTTCACGTAGTTGAGCAGCAGCGCGTCGGGGGCCAGCTCGTCCATATCGCGCCCCAGCTGGATGAGCACAGGGATGGTGCGCAGGGCGCGGAACACGCCGCCGGGGCCGAGTGTGTCGCCCACGCACTGCTCCACGCCGTAGCGCTGCGGGATCTCGATGTCGAGCTTGTAGGCCTCCAGGCCGCCCTGCTGAAAGGTGGTGACCACGTAGCCCGCGCCGCGCACGGCCTCGCGCTGGTCGGTGGTGGCCTCGACCTTGGCCTTCAGGCCGCGCGCGTCGATCAGGGCCTGCACCAGGTCGCGGGCCTGGGCCAGGCGGGCCGGGTCGAGATCCATCAGGCAGATGGTGCTCTCCTGGAGCGCGGGGGTGAGCAGAATATCGCTGCAGAGGTTGCGGGTGAACACGACGCTCCCCGCTCCGATGAAGGTGATCTTGGGGGCCATGGGGTCTGTCCTTTCGTGAGAATCGGCAAGGTTGGGGAGGCGCGGGGCCTCCCAGGCGAAAATGCGAACGGCAGGAGTGCTACCAGAGAAAAGCAAGCTAGCGGGCCGCCGCGCCGGGCAGCGGCAGGCAGCGGGCGCGGCCCTGGGCGGCGTAGACCATGCCCAGCACCCAGGCCAGCGCCAGCGCGGCGTAGGCGGCCAGCAGCAGGGCGAACAGCAGCACGCCCAGCAGCGCCCCGACGGTGGGCACCCATGCCAAGGCCCAGGCGGCCACGGCCCACAGCACCGGCGCGACCGCCGCCCACACAGCGATCACCAGCGACTGGCGGGCGTGGAAGGCGGCGAAGGCATCCTGCCGCCGCACGGCCAGCACGGCCAGCGCGCCCGGCAGGCTCAGCAGGTAGGCCACGATGGCCAGGGTGCGGCTGCTCATGGCTGCACCTCGATGCCCTGGAGCGGCAGCTCGCGGGCGAAGTGGCAGCTGGAGAAATGCCCCGGCTCGACCTCGACCAGCGGCGGCGGCTGGTGCCCGCAGACCTCCTTGGCGTAGCGGCAGCGGGTGTGGAACACGCAGCCCTGCGGCGGGCTGGCCGGGCTGGGGATCTCGCCCTGGAGCTTGATGCGGCTCTGGCGGATGTCGGGGTCGGCGGGCGGGATGGCCGAGATCAGCGCCTCGGTGTAGGGGTGGAGCGGGCGGCGCAGCAGCGTCTCGGACTCGGCCAGCTCCACGATCTTGCCCACGTACATCACGGCGATGCGGTCGCACATATGCTCCACCACCGAGAGATCGTGGGCGATGAAGATCATGGTCAGCCCCAGGCGCTCGCGCAGCTCCTGCAGCAGGTTGAGCACCTGTGCCTGGACGGAGACATCCAGCGCCGACACCGGCTCGTCGGCCACGATCAGGCGCGGGTTGAGCGCCAGGGTGCGGGCCAGGCCGATGCGCTGGCGCTGCCCGCCGGAGAACTGGTGCGGGTAGCGCTGCATGTAGTCGGGGTTGAGGCCGACGGTGCGCATCTGCTGGGCCACCATATCATCCAGCTGCCTGCCGCTGGCCACGCGGTGGATGACCAGCGGCTCGGCGATCAGGTCGCGCACCGTCATGCGCGGGTCGAGCGAGCTGAACGGATCCTGGAAGATCATGCGCATCTGGCGGCGCAGCGGCTTCATGTCGCGCTGGCTGATGCGGGCGATCTCAACCTGCTGGCCGTCCTCGGTGCGGAACGTGATCTGGCCGTCGGTCGGGTCGTAGAGCCGCAGGATGGCGCGGCCCGTGGTGGTCTTGCCGCAGCCGCTCTCGCCCACCAGCCCCAGCACCTCGCGCTCGCGCAGCGTGAAGCTCACGTCGTCCACGGCCTTGACCTGGCCCACCAGGCGCTGCATCACGCCCTGGCGGATGGGGAAGTACTGCTTGAGGTTGCGCACCTCCAAGATCGGTTCTGTGCTCATGGCTGTGCCTATTCGTTCGTCGCGCCCAGGCGGATGGCGGGCGCGATGGCGATGCTGTCGATGTGGGGCGCGGGCGCGCCGCCGCCGAAGCGGATGCGGTTCTCGCCCGCCCGCAGCCACACATCCACCACGCGGGTGCGGTAGCAGTCCCACGCGAAGGTGTTGCGGAAGCGGACGATCTGGGCCGCGCCGCCGTTCACGCGGATCTCGGCGGGGCGGTCGACCACCTGCACGTTGTAGTCGTGCGCGCCGCGGTGCTCGGCGTTGGCGTAGCGCACGGCCATGCGGTAGAGCCCCTCGGCGGGGGCCTGCACGCCGGTGAACTCCAGCGCGCCATCGCCGCCCAGGCCGCCCACGTAGGCCCCGCCCGAGGCCGAGCTGTCGCCCGCACGCTCGGCCCCGCCGCTCAGGATGTTGGTCTCGGCCTCGGCCTCGTAGCGCTGGGGCGGCGCGGCGGGGGCCAGATCGAGCCAGGCGATGTGCAGCGGGGCCTCGCCCGACAGCTCGATCTGGTTGACCCCGGCGGTCAGGAACACATCCAGCGCCAGCTCAGCCCAGCGCTCCCGGCCTGCGGCGGGCAGCTCCAGGCGGGCCAGCGGCTGGCCGTTCAGCCGAAGCTGGGCGGCGCTGGCCGTGGGGGCCTCGTAGCGCACCACCACGCGGTGCGTGCGGTCGTCCTCCGCCGTCACCACGAATGAGCCGCCGCCCGCGCGCTCGGGGCGGTAGCGCCCTGGCGCGTGGGGCGCGATCTCCTCGTCGCCGGGGGCCAGCACGATCTGGTAGGCGCTGGTGGCGCGCATGCCCGCCATGGGGATGCGCAGCTCGCCGCCCTCGATCGGCAGCACATCCTCGCGCAGCAGCGCAGGCCCTGGCGAGGGCGCGAGGCCGGTGTCCGCCGCCTCCCACACCGCCACGCGGGCGCTGCGGCCCAGCCAGGGCGCGGCATCCAGGCCGCGCACCAGCACATCCGCCGCGCCCTCGGCACCGCCCAGCAGCACCCGCGCGCGCCGCCCCGCCGCGTCCAGCGCGGCCAGGCCGCTCAGGCCCTCGGCGTCGGGGTCGGGGGCGGCCACGGCCACGGTGGTGCCCGCCATGTCGCCGTACCACTTGTAGAGCCACCAGCCGCCGGTGGCCTGGGTGGCGCTGTCGCGGGCCAGCAGGTTGTCGAACGAGCCTGCGTCGGTCCAGTAGGCGAGGCAGGCGTCCACCTTGCTCTCCTCGAAGCGCGCGACCCACTGGATGAGCTTGCCGGGCACGCCCAGGTCGCCCGTGATCCGCGCGTACTCGTTGATGCAGATCTCCAGCGGCGCGATGCCCAGCTCGCGCTCGAACTGGCGGTACTCAGCGTAGCGCTGCCGCCAGCCGCTAAAAAAGCCGTCGTTCAGCTCGTGCCAGGAGATCACGTTGGGCAGACAGTCGTTTTCCTTGCAGAACACCAGGAACTCGCGATAAAATGCGCTATGGTAGTTTGCAAAGTTTGGCCCAACGATTTTCGCATAGGGGTCAAGCAGGCGTATGTGGCAGAACACCGCCCGCCAGTCATCCAGCAGCGCCTGCCTGCGGTCCTCAACGTTGTACCAGATATTGTCCGGCTCGTTGAAGGGCACATAGGAGAACATGGCGCGGTGGGGGCTGTCCAGCACGCCGCGCACGATCTGGCCGACCTTCTCCAGGTAGTCATCCAGCCCGAGCTGCTCGTAGGGCCAGCGGGCGTAGATGTCCTGCATGTAGATCTCGATCTCGCGCCCGCCCGCCGCGTGGAAGGTGGCCGCCACATCCAGCGCGTCGCCGTTGGGGTGCTGCAGGCCGCCCTCGGGCTTCTGGGCCGCCACCTGCGGGCGGATGGGGGCCAGGGCATGAGCACTGGGGATGCCCGCGTTGCCCAGGCCGTAGAGCGCGCCGGAGGCGCCGTGGCGCAGCGGGCCGGTGGGCTGCGAGAGATCGACCGTCAGCTGGATGGTGTCACCTGGAGTCATAGCATCTTCACCTAACTAAGCGCGCCGCCCGCGCCGCTAGTCGACCGCGTAGGGGTCCACCGCGTCGCGCAGGCCGTCGCCAAGGAAATTAAAGCCGACCACGGCCAGCACAATAAACAGCGCTGGCCACATCAGCCACGGGTTGCTGCCCAGCGTCTGCAGGCTCTGGGCCTCGCGCATCATAGTACCCCAGCTCACCAGCGGCTCCTGGATGCCGATGCCCAGAAAGCTCAGGAAGCTCTCGGAGAGGATGATCGACGGGATGGTGAGCGTCAGCACCACGATGATATGGCTCAGGCAGTTCGGGAACAGGTGGCGGAAGATGATCCGCGCGTCGGACGCGCCCATCTCCTTGGCCGCCAGGATAAAGTCGGTCTCGCGCAGGGCCAGCACCTTGCCGCGGATCTGGCGGGCCAGCTGGGTCCAGCCCAGCAGCGCGAAGATCGCCGACATGGTGATAAAGATCAGCGTCTGATCCCACGTGATCGGGATGATCGCGGCCAGCGCCATCCACAGCGGCAGGGCCGGGAAGCTCTGCAAGAACTCGATGAAGCGCTGGATCAGGTTGTCGGCCCAGCCGCCGTAGTAGCCCGAGATAATGCCCACCGTCGCGCCCACGGCGATGATGATCAGCGTGGCCACCACCGAGAGCGAGAGCGAGATACGCGCGCCCATGGCGATGCGGCCCAGCATGTCGCGGCCAAACTTGTCGGTGCCCAGCAGGAAGATCGTGCCGCCCTCATCCACGCCGTAGAGGTGCAGGCGGCTGGGGATGAGGCCCAGCAGCTTGTACTCGTAGCCCTGCACAAACAGGCGGATGGGGTAGGGCTTGCTGTAGTCGGTCTTCCAGCTCGGCAAAAAGGTGGCCGGGTCCAGCTCCTGCTTCTGGCCGAAGGTGAAGGGCTGGATGTGAAACTGGCCGTGCGAGTCGATAAAGTAGATCTGCTGCGGGCGGGTGTAGGCGAACTGCATGTTGGGCGTGATCGGGTCGCTGGCCGCGAGGAAGTCGGCGAAGATCGCCATAAACACCAGCATCATGATCAGCACGCCGCCGCCGATGGCGATCTTGCTCTTGCGGAACTTGCGCCACACGAGCGCGCCGTAGCTCTCGCGCCGCTCCTCGGCGGCGGGCATGGCCAGGGGCATAACCGTGGGTTGGATGGCGCGGGCCATAACTGCTCCTTCGCTAGTTCAGCCGGATGCGCGGGTCGAGCATCGACAGGAAGATGTCGGCGAGCAGGTTGCCCAGCACCAGCAGCACGCCGTAGATCAGCAGGAAGCCGCCCGACACGTAGATATCCTGGTTCAGCAGCGAGCCGTAGAACATGGGGGCCAGCGTGGGCAGGCCCAGCACAATCGCCGCCTCTAGCTCGCCGGCCAGCATGTAGGGCAGCACCGTGCCCTGGTACATCACAATCGGGTGCAGGGCGTTGGGCGTGGCGTGGCGGTAGATCACCGCCGCCTCGGAGAGGCCCTTGGCCCGCGCCGTGGTGACGTACTGCATGTTCAGGGTGTCCAGCAGGTTGCCGCGCATCACCCGCATGTTCTGGGCCACGCCGCCGAACCCGGCGATCACCACCACCGGCCACACGTGCTCCAGCGTGTCCACCAGCTTGCCCCACGACCAGGGCGCGAGCGCGTACTGCGGCGAGTTGAAGTTGGTGAAGTTCTGCGACCCCACGCTGAAGGCCAGCCAGTACATGATCAGCAGGGCTAGGAAGAAGCGCGGGATGGATGTGCCTAGGAAGGCCAGCACAGTGGCCAAGTTGTCGCCCAGGCTGTACTGGCGCGTGGCGGCGTAGATGCCGATCAGCACGCCCACCAGCGTGGAGATCAGGTGCGAGGCCAGGGCCAGCGCCAGCGTGCGCGGCAGGCGCTCGGCGATCAGCGCGCCCACGTCCTTCTTGTAGGCGAAGGAGTAGCCGAACTCGCCCTTGGTGATGATATTGCCCATCCAGTTGACGTACTGCACCATGATCGGCTTGTCCAGCCCGTACTCGGCGCGCACCGCGTCGGCCTGGCGCTCGGCCTCCTGCTCGGAGATACCATTGTTCAGCAGGTTGGTCTTGAAGCTGCTGGCGAAGTCGCCGGGCGGCAGCTGGATGATGATAAACGAGACGAGGCTGATGCCGATCAGCACCGGGATGGCCGAGAGAAGCCGCACCATGATAAATTTGAACATCGCTGCCTCCGCCGGTCGCGGCTGGCGGGCGCGGCCCCTGGGCGCATACCCAGGGGCCGCCTGCCACGCCTAGCTGTAGGTCGGGATCACATCCGCCTGCGTCTCGGGCACCTTCGACTGGTCCTCCGCCGCGATCCAGAACTGCTCGGGCAGGAAGTTATCGTAGTCCCACTGGTAGAGGAAGGCGGGCGCGCCCACCGGCACGTTCTTGATCGTCTTGGTCATGCCCAGCGCGTACCGCCCGATCACCACGCCCAGGGTGTAGGCCTGCTCGGTGTGGATCCTCTGGTACTGCTTCATCAGATCCTTCTGCTTGGCGCTGTCCGGCTCGGCGGCGAACTGCTGCACGATGCTCACCAGCTGCTGCTCGAAATCCTGCAGCGGGCGCTCGACGCCCTCGCCAGCGCGCGAGAAGACCGGCGTCTCCAGGGCCAGCGGCGCGATGTCGCGCGGGCGCACGTTGGGCACACCCCACTCCTGGCCCACGCGCGAGACCTGCAGATCCCACTGGCCGCTGGTGTTCAGCTCGTTCATGGCGTTGCCCTGGATCTGGCGGTAGTTGACCTGCAGGCCGATCTGCTTGAACAGCGTCACCAGGGCCTGGGCGATGGTCGGCGCGCCCTCGGCGTCCTCCACCGCCGTCAGGCCGATCACGATCGGCTGGCCCTTGAGCGGGCCGTCGGGCCACAGCAGGATGCCATTGCCATCGGTGTCCTTCAGGCCGATCTCGGCCAGCAGCGCCTTGGCGCTGGCCACCGAGTAGGGGTAGTACACCGTCGAGTCGCGGTCGAAGAACTGCGAGCCGGGGTACAGCCCGCCGGGCCAGGCGCGGAAGAACGGGCCGTCGGCCACCGACTTGGCGATGCCGTCGCGGTCGATGGCGTGCGAGAGCGCGCGGCGGAACTTCTGCTGGCGGAACAGCTTGCGCAGCTCCTTGGTGCGGTCGTCGGTGGTGCCGAAGTTCAGCGACTGGTTGATCAGCAGCGAGAAGCCCAGCGTCTCCGGCCCCCACTCCAGCCGAAACGGCGCGTTGGGGTCTTGGGCGCGGGTGGCCACCTCGCGGTAGGTGGATGGGTTCTCCACGTTGGTGTGGTCGCAGGCGTTGGCCATCACCTTGCTGGTGCGGATGACGCCGGTGGAGGCGTGCTCGAAGATGATCTCGTTCAGATAGGGCAGCTGCTGGCCGCTCTCATCCACCTTCCAGTAGTAGGGGTTGCGGCGGAAGATCATCAGCTCGTCGGTCTTGTACTGCACGGGCACCCACGGCCCCAGCGTCACCACCGGCAGCGCGTTGGGCGGCAGGTCGTCCTGGAACTTCTGGTAGTCGGTGTCCTTGTTATACTTCGGGTGCATCGGCTTGTGGATGTGGGCCGGCGCGATCAGGAAGTAGTTCTCGTTCATGTCGAACAGCTTGTAGGCGGGCTTGGCCACCGGGAAGGTCCACTTGATCGTGTAGTCGTCGACCTTCTCCAGCGTGATGTCCTTGCCGTCGATCTGCCAGCTGCTGCGCTTGCTGGGCGCGCGCACCACATTGGCGTCGAGGATGAGATCCTCCCAGGTGAACATCACATCGTCGGCGGTGAACGGCTCGCCATCCGACCAGCGGATGCCCTTCACCAGGCTCATAGTCAGGCTCATGCCGTCGTCGGACCAGGCCCACTCCTTGGCGAGGTTGGGCACCGGCTCCAGCTTGTCGCCGCGCAGCCACATGGGGCCGGTCTTCACCAGCTCCTCGATCACGATCGAGTTGATGCCGAAGTAGCCCTGGCTAACGCCCGCGCCCCAGTTCCAGCCCTCGGTGGGCGAGGCCCACACGTCGCGCATCACGCCGCCGTAGGTGCCCACGCCATCGGCGAAGAAGGCGGCGGGGATCACCTGCGGCGTCTCGGGCAGGCGCTGCTCGACCGGGGGCAGCTGGCCCGCCTGCACGGCCTTGGCGATGTACTCCGGCTCGCTGTACTTGTCCAGCTTCTTGTAGGTCACCATCTGGTCCAGGTTGAACTGCTTGGGCGTGCGGCTGCCCGCCATCACCTGGCCCTCGGGGTAGGGGATGGGGTCGAGGATGCCGCCGGTGGCGGCGGGGGCCGCGCTGGCCGCAGGCGCGGCGCTGGCCGCCGGGGCCGCCGTGCTGCCGCCCGCCGCCGTGGTGGCTGCGGGCTGCTCGGCGGGCGGGGCCGCCGCACAGGCGGCCAAGATCCCCGAGCCTGCGCCCAGGCTCAGCAGCTTGAGGAATTCGCGTCGGCTGATCGGGTTGCTGTTGTCCATAGTCATGTTCCTCCTCGAACATCGGCGGGCGCACCCATGGCGCACGGGCTAGGAGTTCAACCAGCATGCCGCCTGGTGGCCTGGGGCCACCTCGCGCAGCGGCGGCGCTTCTTCCTGACAGCGCGCCATCGCGTGCGGGCAGCGTGGCGCGAACGGGCATCCTCGGATGATCTCGGTGGGGCTGGGCACCATGCCCCGGATGGGCACCAGCTGCTTGCGGCCCTTCTTGCCCAGCACGGGCACCGAGCTGAGCAGGCCGCTGGTGTAGGGGTGCAGCGGGTGGTGGAACAGCTCGCGCACCTCGGCGTACTCGACGATCTTGCCCAGGTACATCACCGCCACCACATCGGCCATCTGCGAGACCACGCCCAGATTGTGGGTGATCATCACAATCGACGAGTGGAAATCCTGCTGCAGCTCGCGCATCAGGTCCACGATCTGGGCCTGTACAGTCACATCCAGCGCGGTGGTCGGCTCGTCGGCCAGCAGCACCTTGGGGTTGCACGAGAGCGCCAGGGCGATCATCACGCGCTGGCGCATGCCGCCCGAGAGCTGGTGCGGGTGCTCATGCAGGCGGCGGGCGGCGTCGGCGATCTGCACCTTCTCCAGCATCTCCTGGGCGCGGCCTAGGGCCTCCTTCTGGCTCACGCGCTGGTGCAGGCGCACGGTCTCGGCGATCTGGCTGCCGATGGTGTACAGCGGGTTGAGCGAGGTCATCGGCTCCTGAAAGACCATGGCGATCTCGCCGCCGCGGATGTGGCGCATCTGCTGGCCCTGCGGGTTGAGCTTGGCGATGTCCACCGGCTGGGCCTGGCCATCCTGGCGGTAGAGGATCTGGCCGCCCACGATCTTGCCGGGCGGCGACTTGAGCAGGCGCATCACCGACATGGCCATGATGCTCTTGCCGCAGCCGCTCTCGCCTACCAGCCCCAGGGTCTGGTCGCGCCGCAGCGTCAGGTCCACGCCGTCCACAGCGCGCACGGTGCCGCTGTCCAGGTAGAAGTAGGTCTTCAGGCTGCGGATGTCGAGCACCACATCGTCGGCGCTGGGCGGGCGGGGCGGCGTAGCCTCTTGGGTGTGCGTCATTGGTTCACCTCGGCGGCCAGAACACGGCGGACAGCAGCGAGCAGGTCGGCGGGCAGCACGGGCTTGATCAGGTAGGCGCTCGCGCCCAGGGCCAGGCCGCGCCTGCGCTCGTCGAGCGTGCTGCACAGGATGACAGGCGGGCGCGGCGCGGCGCGGCGGATGGCCGCCAGCAGATCCCAGCCGCCGCCGTCGGCCCACACCGGCTCCAGGATGATGGCGTGGATGGGCTGGCCGCACAGCAGCTCGCGGGCCTGCCGATCATCCTCGCAGGCGACCACGGCGTACTCCTGGCTGATCGCTCGGCGGTACAGCTCGCGCGTCGCCTCGTCCTGCTCGATGAGCATGATCGTGTGGCCGGGATCTCGCATCGTCGCGTCTCCACTTGGCTTGGTTGGCTGGCTGTACTATAGCGCAGGCGGCGGGCCGTGTCTCGCACAAAAGAATGGCGGGGTGGGACAAAAGAACGACAAGCTACGTTCTTTTGTCCCCTGGCGTCTTGGAGTGAGATAGGTCTCTCCCCTCTTCGCGCCTGCATCAACCTCGACCGGGTCAAAACCAACCTCGACCGGGTCAAAACCAACCTCGACCGGGTCAAAACCAACCTCGACCGGGTCAAAACCAACCTCGACCGGGTCAAAACCAACCTCGACCGGGTCAAAACCAACCTCGACCGGGTCAAAACCAACCTCGACCGGGTCAAAACCAACCT